>WFVN01000064.1 GCA_015491615.1 Gammaproteobacteria bacterium | reverse complement strand
GCCCTGAAACGACAACTCGAGGAGACCGATTCATGAGCGGCAAAGCGAACATCGTCGAAGTCACCCGCGCCAACTTCGCCACCGACGTCGTCGAGGAATCCTTCCTGCGACCGGTGCTGGTGGACTTCTGGGCCGCCTGGTGCGGGCCCTGCCAGATGCTCATGCCCATCCTCGCCAAAGTGGTGGAGGACCTGGACGGCGCCGTGCGCCTGGCCAAGGTCAACAGCGACGAGAACCAGGACCTGGCCGCCGAATACGGCGTGCGCAGCCTGCCCACGGTGATGTTGTTCAAGGACGGCAAGCCGGTGGACCAGTTCATGGGCGCCGTCCCCGCATCCCAGGTGCGCGCCTTCATCGACCGCCACCTGCCCAAGGAGAGCGACTTCGCCCTGCAGGCGGCGCAAGACCTCCTGCGCCAGGGCCGGCGCGACGAGGCGGAGGCGAAAATGAAGGCGATCCTGGAGAAGGACCCGCGCCACATGGAGACGGCCCTCGCCCTGGCCGGGCTGTACCTGGAGGACGGGCGCCTGGACGAGGCCGAGGCCCTGCTGCAGGGCCCCCTGTCCCTGGCCGACGAAGCGCAGGTGGCGGAACTGCGCGCGCGCCTGGAGCTGGCGCGCCTGGCGGCACTGGTGGAGGACCCGGAGGCGCGCCTGGGCGAGAATCCCGACGACCCGGACGCGCGCCTCGCCCGCGGCGCCCGCCGCGCCCTGGCCGGCGACTACGCCGACGCCCTGGAGGACTTCCTCGCCGTCCTCGCCCGCCACCGCAGTCACCGCGACGGCGCCGCCCGCCGCGCCCTCCTCGCCGTCTTCGACCTGCTCGGACCCGACCACCCCCTGGTGAACGAGTACCGACCCAAGATGGCGCGCCTGCTGTACTGATCCGGGCCAGGCGGGCGAAAAGGCCCTGCAAGGCCCTTTCAAACCGGTTTCAAGACTCGCGGCGCACCCGCTCCAGGATCTGGAAGCGGTAGGGGTGGGGGTTCTTCTCGTCGGGGGCGTGCGCCTCCTCGAACACCGGGCGCCAGTCGTGCGGGTCGAATTCCGGGAAGTGGGCGTCGCCGGCCACCGCCACCGCCACGCGGGTGAGGTAGAGGCGGTCCGCCAGGGGCAGGGTCTGGCGGTAGAGGTCCGCGCCGCCGATGACCATCACCTCGGGCACCGCCCCGGCGGCGGCCAGGGCCGCCTCCCAGTCGTGCACCACCGTCGCCCCCTCGGCGCGGAAGTCGCGCGCGCGGGTGAGGACGATGTTGTGGCGCCCGGGCAGGGGCCGCCCCAGGGATTGGAAGGTGCGCCGCCCCATGACCACCGGCTTGCCCAAGGTGTGGCGACGGAACCAGGCCATGTCCGCCGGCAGGCGCCAGGGCAGGCGGTTGTCGATACCGATCACCCCCCCCTCCCCCAGGGCGGCGATGAGGGCGATGCGCGGCGCGGCCCCGTCCGTCATCGCCTCACACCGCCACCGGCGCGGGGATGGCCGGGTGGTGGCGGTAGCCCTCCAGGGCGATGTCCTCGTAGGTGAAGTCGAACAGGTCCTTCACCGCCGGGTTGAGGCGCAAGCGCGGCAGGGGGTAGGGCTCGCGCGCCAGTTGCGTCTCCACCTGTTCCAGGTGGTTGAGGTAGATGTGGGCGTCCCCCAGGGTGTGCACGAACTCCCCCGGTTCAAGGCCGGTGACGTGCGCCACCATGTGGGTGAGGAGGGCGTAGGAGGCAATGTTGAAGGGTACCCCCAGGAACAGGTCGGCGCTGCGCTGGTAGAGCTGGCAGGAGAGGCGCCCCTCGGCCACGTAGAACTGGAAGAAGGCGTGGCAGGGGGGCAGGGCCATCTGCTCCAGTTCCCCCACGTTCCAGGCGGAGACGATGAGGCGGCGGGAATCGGGATTCGTACGGATCTGCTCCACCACCTGGGCGAGCTGGTCGTGGAGGCGCCCGTCCGCCCCCCGCCAGCGGCGCCACTGGGCCCCGTACACCGGCCCTAGGTCGCCGTTCTCGTCCGCCCACTCGTCCCAGATGGTGACGCCGTGCTCGTTCAGATAGCGGATGTTGGTGTCGCCGCGGATGAACCACAGCAGCTCGTGCACCACCGACTTCCAGTGCAGGCGCTTGGTGGTCACCGCTGGAAAACCCGCGGCCAGGTCGAAGCGCATCTGGTAGCCGAATACGCTCAGGGTGCCGGTGCCGGTGCGGTCGTCCTTGCGCACCCCGTGGTCGCGCACGTGGCGCAGCAGATCCAGGTAGGTCTTCATGAGGCTCTCTCCCCTCGGGCGCGCCGGTAGGCCCAGGCCATCAGCCCCACCCCGGCGAGGATCATGGGCAGGGAAAGGAGCTGGCCCATGGTCATCCAGCCGAAGGCGATGTAGCCCAGTTGGGGGTCCGGCTCGCGGAAGAACTCGTTGAAGAAACGGGCCGACCCGGCGAGGGCCAGGTAGAGCCCGGCCACCGCTCCCAGGGGCCGGGGGCGGCGGGAAAACCACCAGAGGATGGCGAACACCAGCACCCCGCCCACCAGGGCCTGGTAGAGCTGGGAGGGGTGGCGCGGGAGGGCGTCCACCTGCGGGAAGACCATCGCCCAGGGAACGTCCGAGGGGCGCCCCCACAGCTCGCCGTTGATGAAGTTGCCCAAGCGCCCGGCGGCGTAGCCCAGGGGCACCAGGGGGGCGACGAAGTCGGCGACGGCGAGGAAGGGGCGGTGGGTGCGGCGGGCGAACCAGGCCATGGCGAGGATGACGCCGATGAGCCCGCCGTGGAAGGACATGCCCCCCTCCCAGACGCGGAAAATCATCAGCGGGTCGCGCAGGAAGACGTCCAGATCGTAGAACAGGACGTAGCCGATGCGCCCGCCGAGGATGACGCCGATGGCGCCGTAGTAGATGAGATCCCCCACCTCCTGTTCGCGCCAGCCGGAGCCGGGGCGCCGCGCCCGCACCCGCCCCAGCCACCAGGCGAGGGCGAAGGCCACCAGGTACATGATGCCGTACCAGTGGATCTTGACGGGCCCTAAGTCGATGGCGACGGGGTCGAACTGGGGGTGGACGAGCATCGGTCAGCCCAGGCGGGTGAAGAAGCAGGAGAGGTAGTCGGTCTCGGGGATGGCCGGGTGCACCGGGTGGTCCGGGCCCAGCCCGCCCCGTTCCAGGACGGCCAGGTGGCGCCCCAGGCGGCGGCTGGCGCGCAGCAGGGTGCGGCGCAGGCGCTCGCCGTCGAAGTGGAAGGAGCAGGAGGCGCTCACCAGGAAACCGCCGGGGCGCAGGACCTGCATGGCCAGGCGGTTCAGTTCCAGATAGGCGCGGCTGCCTTCTTCCAGGTCCTTCTTGCGCTTGACGAAGGCGGGCGGGTCGAGCACCACCACGTCGAAGCGCTCGCCGGCATCGCGCAGGTCCTTGAGGACGGCGAAGGCGTCCCCCTGGCGGGTGGCCACCCGCTCTTCCAGGCCGTTGGCGTGGGCGTTGCCCTCCAGGCGTGCCAGGGCCGGGGCGGAGCTGTCCACCGCCAGGACCGACTCGGCGCCGGCGCGCGCGGCGGCCAGGCTCCAGGCGCCCACGTAGGAGAACAGGTCGAGAACGCGGCGCCCGGGGACGTAGCGGGCCAGGCGCGCGCGGTGGTTGCGGTGGTCGTAGAACCAGCCGGTCTTCTGCCCGCCGCGCAGGTCCACCTGGAAGGCGAGCCCCCCTTCGCGCACCGTCACCGCCTCGGGCACCTCGCCGTGGGCCACGGTCACCTCCCGCGGCAGGCCCTCCAGATCCCGCACCGGACTGTCGTTGCGCAGGAGGATGCCCTTCGGCGCCAGCACCGCCACCAGGGCCTCAATGATGGTCTCGCGCAGGGCCTCCATGCCAGCGGTGTTGAGCTGCGCCACCAAGTAGTCGCCATAGCGGTCCACCACCAGGCCGGGGAGCTGGTCGCCCTCGCCGTACACCAAGCGGTAGAAGGGCTCGTCGAACAGGGCTTGGCGCAGTTCCAGGGCCCCCTGGATGCGCCCGGCGAGGCGGTCGAAATCCAGCACCGCGCCCGGTTTGCGGCTCACCAGGCGGGCGCAGATGAGGGCGTGCGGGTTGACGTAGGCGGTGCCCACCGGCTTGCCGTCGAAGCGGGCGACGACGACGAATTCCCCCGGGCGGAAGGCGCCGAGGGGGGTGGCGGCGGTGTCCACCTCGTTGCTGTACACCCACAGGTGGCCGGCGGCCAGGCGCCGCTCCTGGCCCCGTTTCAGGCGCAGCACGGGCAGGCGCCCGGGGGGGGCCTCGGCCTGGGGGACGGGCTCGCTCATTCGTAGCGGACCTGGACGATCTCGTAGGTCTTCATGCCGCCCGGGGTCTGCACGTCCACCACGTCGCCCTCCTCCTTGCCGATGATGGCGCGGGCGATGGG
>WFVN01000063.1 GCA_015491615.1 Gammaproteobacteria bacterium | reverse complement strand
CCTGGGGGCTGGCCACCAGGTAGGCGATGGGCTCGCCCACGGGGACCACCGCATCCACCGGCGCCAGGGGGCCGGAGAGGTAGCCCTCGCGGAACACCTCCACGTCCATCACCGCCTTGTCGGTCTCCACCGTGGCGACCACGTCGCCGCGCTCGACCTTGTCGCCCGGCTGCTTCTCCCAGGAGACGATGACGCCCTCGGTCATGGTGTCCGAGAGCTGGGGCATTTTGATCACATAGGGCTCGGCCATGGGGGCTCCTTAGCGTCCGAACAGCTTGAGGACAGCCTGCACCACGTCCTGGGCGTTGGGGATGGCGGCCTTCTCCAGGGCGCGGTTGTAGGGGATGGGGACCATCTTGGCGGCCACCCGCACCGGCGGCGCGTCCAGGTCGAAGAAGCACTCCTCGTTGATGATCGCCATCACCTCGGCGCCCACCCCCACCGGGGCCTCGTCCTCCTCGGCGATGACCGCCTTGTGGGTCTTCGCCACCGAACGCTTGATGCCTTCGCGATCCAGGGGATTGAGGGCGTAGAGGTCCACCACCTCGGCCTCGATGCCGTGCTCCTTGGAGAGCACCGCGGCGGCCTGCAGGCACCAGTGGACGGAGATGTTGTAGCCGAACAGGGTCACGTCGATGCCTTCACGGGCCACCTCCGAACCCTCCAGGGGGTGGAAGTATTCCTCGTCGGGCACCTCGCCCTTCATGTTGTACATGAGCTCGTGTTCGTTGATGAACACGGGGTCGTTGCAGCGCACTGCCGACTTGAGCAGCCCGTAGGCCTGCTTGGGGTTGGACGGGGTCACCACCCGCAGCCCGGCGATGCCCATGAACACCTTTTCCATGCGCGCCGAGTGCTGGGCACCCAACTGGTGGGCGGTGCCGCCGGGGGAGCGGATGACCACCGGCGCCTCCAACTGGCCACCGGACATGTAGCGTACCTTGGCGGCGGTGTTGATGATCTGGTCGGTGGCCAGCCAGGCGAAGTTCACCGACATGATCTCGATGATGGGGCGCACCCCCAGGAAGGAGGCGCCGATACCCAGGCCGGTGTAGCCGTTCTCGGAGATGGGGGTGTCGATGACCCGCTCGGGGCCGTATTTGTCGTACAGGCCCTGGGTGGCCTTGTAGGTGCCGCCGGCGACGCCGATGTCCTCGCCCATGGCGATGACCAGGGGATCGCGGGCCATTTCCTCGTCGTGGGCGCGGCGGATCGCCTCCCAATACATCATCTGCGCCATCAGTTCACCCCTCCTTTCACCCAGGGATCGTTCTCCGCCAGGACGTATTTCTCCAGCTCCTCCACCTTCGGCTCCGGCGACTCCTCGGCGAACTTGATGATCTCGTTCTCGATCTCGTCGAGGATCTCGTCGTCCATCTGCTTGTACTCGTCCATGGTCAGGTCGCCAGACTCGATAAGGCGATCGCGCAGGATGATGATGGGATCGCGCTTGCTCCAGGCCCGCTCCTCCTCCTTCTCGCGGTAGGCGTTGGAGTCGGACATGGAGTGGCCGCGGTAGCGGTAGGTGAGAAGCTCCAGGAAATAGGGCCCTTTGCCGGAACGGACGTAGTCCACCGCCTTCTTCGCCGCCGCATAGACCTTCTCCACGTCCTGGCCGTCTTCCTGGGCCGCTTCGATGCCGTAGCCGCAGACGCGCTTGTACTGGTCGAGCACGGCGGTGGATCGGTCGATGCGGGTACCGATGCCGTAGAGGTTGTTCTCGCACACGTAGAGCACCGGCAAGTTCCACAGCGCCGCCATGTTCATGGACTCGTGGAAGGTGCCCTGGTTGTTGGCGGCATCGCCGAGGAAGCAGATGGCGATCTCGTCACCGCCCTTCATCTTGATGGCCTTGGCCATGCCGCCGGCGAGAGGGAAGGGGCCGCCCACCAGGGCGTAGCCGCCCATGAACCGGTGTTCGACGTCGAACAAGTGCATGGAGCCCCCGCGGCCCTTGGAGCAGCCGGTCTCCTTGCCGAACAGCTCCGCCATCACTACCTTGGGGTCGGTGCCACACTTGATGGCGTGGACATGGTCCCGGTAACCGGTGATGACATAGTCGTAACCGGGGCGCGCGGCCTCCATCACCCCGTGCACACAGGCCTCTTGGCCGGGGTAGAGATGGAGAAAACCGCCGATCTTGCGTTCCACATAGGCTTCGTAGCAACGCTCCTCGAAGCGCCGCGCAAAGAGCATCTCTCTGAGCAGCCGTTTCTTGTCTGCGACGTTCATGGGGCTCCTTACCGCAACTTACTGATTTATCGCGGATTATGGGCAAATTCCCTGTACCCGCGGATTGAAAACGCGCTATGATCGGCGTTTTGCCCCAACAGGTCAAGCAAGAGCCCTTGCGAACCGTGCTGGAAATGCACTCCCGTGCTCCCGATGCGGAGCAATTG
>WFVN01000062.1 GCA_015491615.1 Gammaproteobacteria bacterium | reverse complement strand
CCATCGACCTGGGCGATCACGCCGACCACAGCATGATGCTCACCTGCGTGGAGGACGTCTTCGCCCTGGGGCAGAATGCCATCATCGGCGACAACGACACCACCTGGGTGCCGGACGACTGTTAGCCCAAAGCCGTAATGTCCCCTTTGTCCAATTCTAAAATGTCCCCTTTTGATTTCGGGAGGGGCGGTGACAGAGGAGAGCATAGCGATGACACAGAAGGCTGTGGACCGGCTGGGAGTGGTTCAGCAGGTTGTCGAGCAGCAGTTACGGCAAAAAGAGGCGGCCCGGCACTTGGGCCTGAGCGTGCGGCAGGTCAAGCGCCTGGTGGCCCGATACCGGGCAGAAGGTCCCTCGGGGCTGGTCTCGCGCCGCCTCGGTCGGCGCCCCGGCAACGCCCTGTCCGACGCGGTACGCCAGGAGGTTCTGGGGCTGGTCCGCACCCACTACCCCGACTTCGGCCCCACGCTGGCCTGCGAGAAGCTGGCCGCCCACCACGGGCACAAGCTTTCCGCCGAGACGTTGCGCCAGTGGATGATCGCCGAGGGGCTCTGGAAGCCCAGGGCGCGCAAGTCGGCTCGCATCCATCAGCGGCGCCCACGCCGTCCCTGCCGCGGCGAGCTGGTCCAGATCGACGGCTCACCCCATGACTGGTTCGAGGGGCGCGGTCCGCGCTGCACCCTGATCGTCTTCATCGACGATGCCACCAGCGAGCTGATGGCCCTGCGCTTCGCACCCGCCGAGACCACCCGGGCCTACATGGAGACGCTGCGTGCTTACCTGGCCCAGCATGGCCGGCCGGTCGCCCTCTACTCCGACAAGCACAGTATCTTCCGGGTGAACCGCCCGGATCGAGAGGGGGAGCTGACCCAGTTCACCCGGGCCCTCAGGACCCTCGACATCGAACCCATCCATGCCAATACGCCACAGGCCAAGGGGCGGGTCGAACGGGCCAACCAGACCTTACAGGATCGCCTGGTCAAGGAGCTGCGCCTGGCCGGTATCTCGGACATCGACGCGGCCAATGCCTTCCTCCCGGGCTTTCTGAGCGACCACAACCAGCGCTTCGCCGTACCCCCTCAGAACCCCACCGACGCGCATCGCCCCGTGCTGCACGACCCACGAGAACTCGATCTGATCTTCAGCCTGCATGCTCAGCGCAAGCTCTCGAAGAACCTCACCTTCCAGTACAAAAACCGGGAGTATCAGCTCACCGGACAGGGCAAAGGCTATCGCCTGCGGGGCGCCCAGCTCACCGTCTGCGAGGCCTTCGACGGTTCCGTGACCTTGCTCTACAAGGGCCGGGCGCTGCCTTACCGCATCCTCAACGAAGGCGAACCACCCATCCCCCTGGACGACGAGAAAAGCATCCACGCCACCGTCGAGCAGGCCAAGACCATCCAACTCAACCGCCAGGCCCACAAGCCCGCGCCTGACCATCCCTGGAGACGGCGCATGGCCTCCGCTCCTCCTGCAACCTGACCCCCAAAAGGGGACATTTCAGTCTGGGAGAAAAGGGGACATTTCAGAATTGGGTTGACACATGCCGGGCGGTGCTGCGACCAGGGCAGGTCGCCTCGTCGCTGCCAGGGCGACGGGCGACCGCCGGAGGCTCAGATGTGGTGGCTGACCTGCACCCGGGGTACGTGTTCCATCAGGCGCCGGAAGTCGTCACCGGTCATGTGGATGAGGTGCTTGTGGTCGCCGGCCTCGAAGTAGACGTCCTCCTGGTGGCTCAGGGAGGCGTCCAGCACGGTATCCACCCCATAGGCCTCGCCCACCGGCGGGATGGCGCCCTTCTCGCAGTCGCGGAAGGTGAGTTCCAGCTCCTCGCCGTCCACCAGTTCCAGGCTGCGGGCCATGACCTGGTTGAGTCGGTCCAGATCCAGCCGGTGGTTGGCGGGGATGACCGCCAGCAGGTAGTTGATGTCGTCTCCCAACAGCACTGGCCGGGCCAGTTGTTCGGGAGGGATGTGAGCGGCCTGGGCGGCCTGCTTGAGATTGTCGGTCTGGGGGTG
>WFVN01000061.1 GCA_015491615.1 Gammaproteobacteria bacterium | reverse complement strand
CCCCCGAACCCGTCGCACCAAAGCCCCCGCCGGCCGGCGACGAGCTGTCTGCCCTGCACGAGGAGGTACGCCTCCTCAAGGAACTGGTGGAGAGCCAGATGATGGGCCTGCACCGGGGGCCGGACGGGCCGCGCACCCCCTCCATCGCCCGCATCGCCAAGCGCCTCACCGAACTGGGCCTGGTCGACGCCTGGGTGCAGCGCCTCCTCGACCGACTGCCTCGCCAGGGCCCCCTGGACCGCCTCTGGTCCCAGGCCCTGCGGTGCCTGGCCGGACTCATCCCCACCCGTGCCCCCGATTTCCTAGAGCGGGGCGGGGTCGTGGTGTTGGTGGGTCCGAGCGGCGCCGGCAAGACCACCACCCTGGCCAAGATCGCCGCCCAGTACATCCTCGGCCACCACCGCGAGGGGGTGGTGATGGTGTCCTGCGACGACCACCGCGTAGGGGCGCACGAACAGCTGCGCGCCTACGGGCAGATCCTCGGCGTGCCGGTCTATTCCACCCGCGCCCGCGACGAGCTCACGCGCGTGGTCGACCGCCTCAAGGACGAGCGCCTGGTGCTGGTGGACACCGCCGGCAGCAACCCCCTGGCCGAGGACGGGCGGCCGCCGTTCCCCGGCCTCGACGGCATGGCGGCAGAAATCCTCCTCACCCTTGCCGCGCCGCTGCAGCCGGCGGCCATGGCGGAATACATCCGCCGCTACCGGGCGCTGGGGGTGACCGGCGCGGTGCTCAGCAAGTGCGACGAGGTCCTGCGCCTGGGACCGGCCCTGTCGGTACTCATGGACGCGCGCCTGCCCGCCGTGCTGGTGGCCGACGGGCCCGCCATCCCCGACGACCTGCATCCCGCCGACGCGCGCGACCTGGTGAACCGCAGCATCGACAAGGTGCGCCGGTTCCGCCCCGTTGGCACGAACCCCGCAAACGAAACGCCTACCGAACGCGAAGGAGTGGCCTCCAAATGACAGCGCACGAACGAAGTCGATCCCGCCCGGGACCCCGCCCCGTCCAGGTCCTGGCGGTGACCAGCGGCAAGGGCGGGGTGGGCAAGACCAACGTCAGTGTCAACCTCGCCTGCGCATTGGCCGACCTGGGCCAGTCGGTGCTCCTGTTGGATGCCGACCTGGGACTGGCCAACGTGGACGTCCTCCTCGACTTGCACCCGCGCTACCACCTGGGGCACGTGCTCGCCGGCGAGGTGGACCTGGAAGCGGTCATCCTCCAGGGCCCGCGCGGCGTGCGCGTGGTCCCCGCCGCCTCCGGAGTGCGCCGCCTGGCGGCCCTCTCCGACGCCGAGTACGCCGGCATCATCCAGGCCTTCAGCGCCTTGGAAATGCCCCTGGACACCCTCGTGGTGGACACCCCCGCGGGCATCTCCGACAACGTCGCCCATTTCTGCCGCGCCGCCCAGGAAGTGCTGGTGGTGGTGTGCGACGAGCCCACCTCCATCACCGACGCCTACGCCCTCGTCAAGGTCCTCTCCCGCGACCACGGCATCCGCCGCTTCCACATCCTCGTCAACCAGGCCGCCTCGGTGGCCGACGGGCGCGAGGTGTACCGCAAGCTCAACACCGTCTGCGCGCGCTTCCTGGACGTCGCCCTCGACCTCGCCGGCGTCGTCCCCCACGACGACTACCTGCGCCGCGCCGTGCAGCGCCAGCGACCGGTGGTGGCCGCCTACCCGCGCAGCGCCGCCGCCGGTGCCTTCCGGCGTCTGGCGCGGGAAGTCAAAGGCTGGCCGGTGCGCGGCGAGGGCGCTGGCCACATCGCCTTCTTCTTCGAACGACTCATCCAACAGCAACCACCGGCCATGGCGGAGGCAAGCCTATGAACGGACTCGCGGCATTCCAGCGCAACCAACCCGGGGGCGAGGAAAAGCTCATCAACGAGTACGCCCCGCTGGTAAAGAAGATCGCCTACCACCTCATCAGTCGCCTGCCCCCCAACATCCAGCCCGACGACCTCATCCAGGCGGGCATGATCGGCCTCTTGGAAGCGGCGCGGAACTACGACTCCGAGCAGGGCGCCAGCTTCGAGACCTATGCCGGCATCCGCATCCGCGGCGCCATGCTCGACGAGATCCGGCGCAGCGATTGGGCCCCGCGCTCGGTGCACAAGAAGGCGCGCATGGTCTCCGAGGCGATCCGCGAGATCGAGAACGAGACCGGGCGCGACGCCCGCGACCACGAAGTGGCCGAGCGCCTGGGCATGAGCGTGGAGGACTACCACCAGGTCCTGCGCGATGCCAATGGCTACCGGGTGGTGAGTTTCGACGAGATCAGCCCGGCGGACGAATACGCCAGCGAGCTGGGGCGCGCCGATTTCGGCGGCCCCCAGGACGCCCTGCAGAAGGCCGACTTCAAGCGCTGCCTGGCGGAGGCCATCGCCGGCCTGCCCGAGCGCGAGCGCCTGGTCCTCGCCCTCTACTACGACGAAGAGCTGAACCTGCGCGAGATCGGCGAAGTGCTGGGCGTCTCCGAGTCGCGCGTGTGCCAGATCCACGGCCAGGCGGTGGTGCGTCTCAAGGCGCGCATGGAGGCGTGGCGCAAGGACTGATTAAACATTTCCCCGCGCCTGTCGATGACAAGGCAAGAGTCGATCGGTCCGGCATCACGAAGCGGAGGTCCGCCTTGGACAAGAACATGAAGATCCTCATTGTGGACGACTTCTCCACCATGAGGCGCATCATCAAGAACCTGTTGCGAGACCTGGGCTACAACAACGTCCAGGAAGCCGACGACGGCAACACCGCCCTGCCCATGCTCAAGTCGGGGAAGTTCGACTTCCTCATCACCGACTGGAACATGCCCGGCATGACCGGCATCGAGCTGCTCAAGGCGGTACGCGCCGACGAGCAACTGGCCAAGCTGCCGGTACTCATGGTCACCGCCGAGCAGAAGCGCGAGCAGATCATCGAGGCGGCCCAGGCCGGGGTCAACGGCTACATCGTCAAACCCTTCACCGCCGCCACCCTCAAGGAAAAGATCGAGAAGATCTTCGAGCGCGTCAAAGCGGAAGGGTGAACCATGGATGCAGCCCGCACGCAATTCCACGAAGACCTCCTCGGCGAGGCGCGCGCCCTGGTGAGCGCCCTGGAGAACGGGGACGGGGAAGCGGCCGAAGCGGCCCTGGCGCGCATCGGCGCCCTGCGGGAGTCGGACCTCTTCCAGGAGCTGGGGCGCATGACCCGCGAACTCCACGACGCCCTCAAGGAAGTGGAACTGGACGACTCCGTCCAGGGGCTCGCCCAGGTGGACATCCCCGACGCCCGTGCCCGCCTCAACCACGTCATCGAAATGACCGACGAGGCGGCCAACAAGACCCTCTCCCTCATTGAATCCGCGGTACCCATCTGCGAAGGGCTGGAAGACGCCCTGCGCCACATCGGCGACGGCTGGCGGCGTTTCCGCAACCGCGAGATGTCGGTGGAGGAATTCCGTGAACTCTCCCGCGAAGTGGAGAGCTTCATCGAACGGGGCAACGAAGAGCTGGCGCGGCTCAAGGGCCACCTCAACGAAATCCTCATGGCCCAGGGTTTCCAGGATCTCACCGGCCAGATCATCCGCAAAGTGATCGGTATCGTCGATGACCTGGAAGACAACCTCGTGGGCCTCATCCGCAAGATCCACGGCGACCGGCCGGTGGCCCGGCGCGAGGACGACCTCGCCGGTCCGCAGATCCCCGGGCGCGAGTCGGACACCGCCGTGAGCGGCCAGGACGAAGTGGATGAATTGTTGTCGAGCTTGGGATTCTAGGACACGGCCATGGCACTGGACGAAGCGGACAGCGAAATCCTCCAGGACTTCCTCATCGAGGCGAGCGAGATCCTCGAGCAGCTCAACGACCAGCTTTTGGATCTGGAGAAGAGCCCGGACGACAACGAGCTGCTGAACGCCGTTTTCCGAGGATTCCACACCATCAAAGGGGGCGCCAGCTTTCTCTCGCTGGACAACCTGGTGGAGGTCTGCCACGTCTCCGAGGACATCTTCAACCAGTTGCGCAACGGCGAAAAGCAGGTGGACGCCAATCTCATGGATGTCATCCTGCGCGTGCTGGACACCCTCAACGACATGTTCGAGACCCTGCGCGGCGGAGAAGAACCCGGCCCGGCCGACCCGGAGCTGCTCGCCCAGTTGCGCGCCCTGCGCGACGGTGCTCCCCTGGACG
>WFVN01000060.1 GCA_015491615.1 Gammaproteobacteria bacterium | reverse complement strand
GGGCCGCTGCACCCGCTCGATGACGTTGGCCATGGTGAAGGTCTTGCCCGAGCCGGTCACCCCCAGAAGCGTCTGGAAGGCCTCGCCCGCCTCCAGGCCGTTCACCAGCGCCTTGATGGCCTGGGGCTGGTCGCCGGCGGGGGGGTAGGGGGCGTGCAGGCGGAAGGGTTTGTCCATGGCGGTCGTGAGGCGTTCTGATCGACAAAAAATTGAAGTATATTACAGCGCCTTTTTCAGACCCTGTTTTCTCGCATCCGAGGCCCCCGTTGGACATCGCACTCTCTCCCCGCGTTCACGACCTCAAGCCTTCGCCCACCCTGGCCCTCACCGCGCGCGCCAAGGCCCTGCGCGACGCCGGCCAGGACATCATCGGCCTGGGCGCCGGCGAGCCCGATTTCGATACCCCTGAGCACATCAAGGCAGCCGCCATTGCCGCCATCCAGGCCGGCCAGACCAAGTACACCCCGGTGGACGGCACCCCCGAGCTGAAGGCGGCGGTACAGGAGAAGTTCCGGCGCGAGAACGACCTCGACTACGGCCTCGATCAGATCCTCGTCTCCTGCGGCGGCAAGCACAGTTTCTACAATCTCTGCCAGGCCCTCTTGGGTCCCGGTGACGAGGTCGTCGTGCCGGCGCCCTACTGGGTCTCTTATCCGCCCATGGTGGAGCTGGCCGGGGCGCGCCCGGTGATCGTCCCAGCGACGCAGGACGACGGCTTCAAGATCACCCCGGAACGGCTGGAGGCGGCCCTCACCCCGGCCACCCGACTGTTCGTTCTCAACAGCCCCTCCAACCCTACCGGCGCGGTCTATTCAGAGGACGAACTGCGCGCCCTGGGGGCGGTGCTGGCGCGCCACCCGCGGGTGGTGATCGCTTCCGACGACATCTATGAGCACATCCTCTGGGGGCAGCCGCGCTTTCGCAACATCGCCAACGTCTGCCCCGAGCTGAAGGAGCGCACGGTGGTCCTGAACGGGGTCTCCAAAGCCTATTCCATGACCGGTTGGCGCATCGGTTACGCCGCCGGCCCCAAGGCCCTCATCCAGGCGATGAAGAATATTCAGTCGCAGAGCACCTCCAACCCGGCCTCCATCTCCCAGGCCGCCGCCACCGCCGCCCTCACCGGCGACCAGGGTTTCATCGACGAGATAAAGGCGGAGTTCAAGGCCCGCCACGGCGCTGTTCTGAAGGGCCTGAGCGATCTCCCCGGAGTGCGTTGCCGTCCCGCCGAGGGGGCCTTCTACCTGTTTCCCGACTTCACCAT
The DNA here is from genome assembly GCA_015491615.1 of Gammaproteobacteria bacterium. GTDB lineage: Bacteria > Pseudomonadota > Gammaproteobacteria > S012-40 > S012-40 > S140-43. The sequence continues at coordinate 7,314 of WFVN01000060.1, read as the reverse complement.
CGCCATCGACCGCTTGGGTTTGGCCGACGACCTGGCTCTGGGGAAGTTCTTCCTGGAGCGGGCGGGAGTGGCCCTGGTCCCTGGCAGCGCCTTCGGCGCCCCCGGCCATCTGCGTCTTTCCTTCGCCACTGGCATGGAACAACTGGAGACGGCGTTGGCACGGTTGCGGCAAGTCCTGCCGGCCTGAGGCGATGGGGCTATCTCGAAAACGGTAGCCGCAGAAGCGGGTGGTGAGGCTATAATCACCGGGCCGTATTCCAGGGAGAGATACCATGCATCGCTTGCCTCGCCTCATCACCGTCGCCTTTCTCGTCCTTCTCCTCGCTGCCTGCGGGGGGCGTACCATGGTCAAGAGCGACCTGCGCGTGAAGGGTGCGCCCGACTGGGTCAACAAGGGGACCCAAGTGGTCGACGACCGGCGCGGGCGTCTCATTCACGGCGTGGGTATGGCACCGCCCATGGGGGACGAGTCCCTCCAGGTCTCGGTGGCCGACGATCGGGCCCGCGCCGAGGTCGCCCGTATTCTCAGCTCGCGTCTTCAGGTAGCCTCCCGCGACTACTTGGCCTCCAGCGGCACGGGGGACGATTTCACCGTCGAGCAGAGCGTCTCCCGCGACATCGAGAACATCACCCGTCTGAACCTAGCCGGGGCGCGCATCGTCGGGCGCTGGAAGGACAAGCGCACCGGCAATGTCTATTCCCTGGCCGAGCTGGACACCAAGGCCATCAAGAAGGTGGTGGCCAACGTCCAGACCATGAACCAGGGCTTCATCCGTTACCTGGAAGAGAACGCCGAGCGACTGTTCCAACAACCCTGAGCACAAGGAAGATCACGCATGAACGCCATCCGTACCCTGTTCACCCTCCTTCTGGCCGCCGCCGTCCTCGCCGCCTGCGCGACCCGCGTGGAGCGCATCGGCGTGGAGGAGGTACGCGACCTCTCCGGCGAGTGGAACGACACCGACTCGCGCCTGGTGGCCGAGGAAATGGTGAGCGACGTCCTCTCGCGCCCCTGGCTCACCGAGTTCCAGCAGCGTACCGGGCGCCGCCCGGCGGTCATCGTCGGCACCATCCGCAATCTCAGCCACGAGCACATCAACGTCACCACCTTCATCAACGACATCGAGCGCGAACTCATCAATTCCGGCAAGGTGGACTTCGTCGCCGCCCCCCACGAGCGTGGCGAGCTGCGCGCCGAACGCAAGGACCAGGAGCTGAACGCCTCCGAGGAGACGCGCAAGCCCATGGGCCAGGAACTGGGCGCGGACTTCATGCTCCAGGGGGACATCAGCACCATCATCGACCGCGAGGGCAAGCGCCAGGTGCGTTATTACCAGGTGGACCTCACCCTCATCGACCTGGCCACTAACCGCAAGGTTTGGATCGGACAGAAGAAGATCAAGAAGTACGTGGTCGGCAAGTCCGTGCGTCCCTGATCCATGGCCCGCGGGGACATGTCGGGGTGGCTCGTGGCCGGCGCCGCGGCGTTGTTGTTCCTTTCCGGTTGCGCTGCCTACCACGAGCGCATGGCGGCGGTGGACGAGGCCCTCGCCCGCGGCCAGGTGGACGAGGCCCTGAAGGCCCTGGACGCCGATGGTCGCGAGGCGAGGGAGCAGGACTACCCGCTGTACCTTCTCAATCGGGCCATGATCCTGCGCCAGCGCGGTGATCTGGACGGCGCCCTCCTCGCCCTCGCTGAGGCCGCCCGTCGCGCCGAGGAAGCGGCGGTGATCAGCGTCTCCGAACAGGCCGCTGCCGCCACCGTCAACGAGGGGCGACGCAGCTACGCCGGCGCCCCTTACGAGCGGCGCCTCATCCACGTCTTCCTGGCCCTCACCTACCTGGAGCTGGGGCGCCTGGAGGAGGCGCGCGTGGAGGCCTTGCAGATCGACCTGATCTCCAAGGCCCTGGCCGAGAAGGGGGAGCCGGACGATCCCTTCGCCCGCTGGTTGGCGGGGATCATCTTCGAGGCCCTGGGCGAATGGAGCGATGCCCGCATCGCCTACGACAAGGCCCTTGCCGCCTACACCGACGAGGGTAGCCCCTACGCCCTGCCGCCCCCCCGCCAGTTGCAGCGCGACCTGGTACGTGCTACCCGGGCCGTGGGCCTTGCGGACGAGGCGCGTCGCTTGCGGGAACGCTTCCACCTGGCCGCGGACGACCCGACCCTGGACCCCGAGGCCTATGCCCGCCAGGGGGAATTCATTTTCTTTTACTTGGATAACCTCGCCCCCCTGTGGCGGGAGACCAATACCCTCGTCCAAGCCACCGAAGGCGGCCACCTGGTGCGCATCGCCCTCCCCTACGCCGTGCCTCGACCCTCGCCGGTGGAACGTGCCCGGGTACGGGCGGACGACCACGAGGCCACGGCCGAGCGGGCCGAGGACATTGCCCGCCTCTCCGTCACCTACCTGGAGGGGCAGATGCCCAAGCTGGTGGGGCGCGCCATCGTCCGCGCGGTGGCCAAGGAAAAGGCGGTGGACAAGGTACAGAAGGAAGGCGGGGCGGTGCTGGGCCTGATAATGAACATCGCCACCGTCGCCAGCGAACGGGCCGATACCCGCACCTGGAGCCTGTTGCCCGACAACGTGCGCCTCGCCCGTCTGCTGCTGCCGCCGGGGACCTACCCGGTGCGGGTGATCCTGGAGGACCGCGACGGGCGCGTGCTGGCGCGCCGCGACTTGGGAGAAATCTTTTTCCGCGCGGGTGACAAGCGCTGGCGCAGTTTCCACTGGATCGACCCGCGCATCGCCCGCTGGTGGACGGTGCCGCCCGACCCTGAATGGATCCGAATACATGTTCACGGAGGGTGAGCCCATGAGTCGCGCCGTCGTCGTCTGCTTCGCGTTGATCCTCGCCGCCTGCGCCAGCGGCGGTCGCCAGGCGCCGCCCGCCTGGCTCAGTGGCCCGGTGGCCGAGTATCCCGCCGAGCGCTATCTTCTCGGCCGCGGCCAGGGCCCTACCCTGGAGCAAGCCCAGGATCGGGCACGGGCGGAACTGGCCAAGACTTTCCAGGTGCGCATCCAGGCGGTGAGCGAAGATCTGACCCGCCTCCGGCGCCAGGCGGGTGGGAACCAGGTGGCGCAGAACCTGGAGCAGGCAGTGAGCCGGCGCATTCGTACCCAGACCGACCAGATCGTGGAAGGCATCGAGATCGCCGACGTCTGGCGCGACCCCGAGCGCGGCACTTTTTACGCCCTGGCGGTCCTGGATCGGGCGCGTGCCGCCCGTCGTCTGCGCGAACGGATGGCGGACCTGGACGGGCGCAGCGAGGCGGCCCTGCGTCGGGGGAGCGATCCTTTGAGCCGGGTGCGGGGCCTGTACGCCGCCCTCCAGGCGCAATGGACACGCGCCGCCCTGGGCGCCGCCCACGCGGTGGTGAGTGCGCGTCCGGTACCGCCCCCGCCGCTGTCGCCAGCGGTCTTGCACGAGCGTCTCGCCGAGGCCCTGGCGGCTTTGCCAGTGCGTCCGGAGGCCGAGGCGGCTCCCCTGCGCGCGGCCCTGGGCGATGCTCTCACCGCCCTGGGGGTGACGGTGACGGAGGGCGAGGGCACCCATCGTCTGCGCGCGCACCTGGACGTGCAACCGCTGGGGCAGCGGGCCGGCTGGTTCTGGTTGCGGGGGACGCTGCGCCTGGCCCTGGTCGATGCCCAGGGCCGGCCCCTGGCGGCCGAGCGCCGGCCCCTCAAGGCCGCCGCCCTGGACGCGGAGCAGGCCGAGGCGCGCCTGCTCACCGAGGCGACGCGCGAGGTGAAGGCCCTGGTGCCGCGCCTCGTTCTCGGTGACGGCTCATCGCCTTCCTGGGAAGGTGCGGATCGGTGAGTCGTCCGGTGGCGGGCGAGGGGGCGCTTGTCGGCATCGGGAGAGGGTGGGAGAATCGCCTGACGACGACCCCCGGAAGAGTCAAGTAAATCATGCCCTTGTTCGCCCTTTTCCTGTCCCTGTTCCTGGTCGTGCCGGCGTGGGCGGAGAGCGCCTACGTCACCGACCGCTTCGAGATCACCCTGCGCACGGGGCCGGGCACCCAGCACAAAATCCTCAAGATGGTGCCCAGCGGTGTACGTCTGGAGGTCCTGGAGCGCAACGACGAGGGCTATGTGCGAGTGCGTACCGGGGACGGAGTGGAGGGTTGGGTCCTGGCCCGCTATCTCCAGGAAGAACCAGTGGCGCGCGAGCGCCTGACGCAGGCCCGAGCGCGCCTGGACCGCTTGCGCAAGGAGGTCGCCGCCCTGCGGCGGGAGAACGGTGACCTCAAAAAAGAGAACGCCCGCCTGCAACAGGCTTTGGAACAGGCCGAGGCGGCCCGGGCGAAGGCGGAGGAGGCCCTTGCACGCATCCGCGAGGCGAGCCGCAACGTCATCGCCTTGCAAGAAGAGAACGAACAGCTCAAGACCCAAGTGGTGACCTTGCGCCGCGATCTCCTCACCTTGCGTCAGGAAAACGCCACCCTCCAGGACGTACGTCAGCGGGACTGGTTCCTGGCCGGCGCCCTGGTACTCGCGGTGGGTATCGTCGCCGGCCTCGTTCTGCCGCGCCTGGCGGTGCGCCGGCGCCGTTCCTGGAGCGATCTCTGAAGATCGGACCGCTTTGTCTCAGGTCGTTTCCCCGTCCGCCAGAAGGCGTCGCGCCGCCTGTTCCAACTCCTCCAGTGCTCGTTGCGGGTCTCCCCCCCGCCCCTCTTTTACCGCCGCTTCCAGGGCCTTCGCCGCCTCGCACACCTCGGGTACGTGGCAGTAGGCGCAGGCCCCGTTGAGTTTGTGCAGCTCGGCACGCAGGCGGGAAATGTCCCGCGCCGCCCAGGCTGCCCGCAGGTGTCGCAGGTGATCCGGAAGGGTGGCTTTGAACAAAGGCAGGATGCGTTGACGCAGGCGCTCCTGGAGACCACCGCCGCGGGTGGGGGTGATGCCGTTCAGGTGGCGGCGGACGATGGCCTCCAGGGCCGCCTCGTCGATGGGCTTGCTGAGGAAGGCATCCGCTCCGGCCTCCTGACACTGGCGTTGACTGTACACGTCGGCGCTCACGCACACGATGGGCACGCGGCTCGCCGGGGGCGGCAGTTGGCGGATGCGGCGGATGGCCTCGACGCCACTCATGCCCGGCATGTGCACGTCCATGACGACCAGGTCGGTGGGTTCATGGCGCAGGCGCTCCAAGGCCGCTTCGGCGGAGTCCACCAGTTCCGGCTGCACACCCATTTCCTGGAACAGGGCCAGGTAGAGGGCGCGGTTCACGGCGTTGTCTTCGCAGACGAGGACGCGGCCGGTCTGGATGGGAGAACGGTCGTCGGCTGTCGCACCCTCGCCCTCGAAGGCCTGACGCAGGCGCTCGGCGAGGAGGTCGCGCGGTACGGGTTTGCTCAAAGGACTGGTGATGCCCGCCTGGGCGAGGGCCTGGTAGTCAGCCAGGGAGGCGCTGTTGGCGAGGACGAGGGTGACGGGGGGAGGGTCGGCATTGGTCAGGGCGGCCAAGTGTCGGAGCTCGTCGCGGGTGAGGCGGCGGGGGCAGCCCACCCCCACCAGGCGTAGGGAGACGGTGCTCCAGTGCTCCCCGGCCATGGCCTCGCCCAGGCGGGCGTAGGCGTGTACTTCCAGGCCCAGGCGGCGCAGGTCGAAGAGGAGACCGAGGCGAGCGGTTTCGTGGCTTTCCACCAGCAACACCCGGCGCCCGGCCAGCGGCGCCAAGGCGGGGCGGGGCGGCTGGGTGGCGACCCAGATGGTGAACCAGAAGGTGGTGCCCATGCCCGGGGTGCTCTCGAAGTCGATGTCGCCGCCCATGCGTTTCACCAGGCTGCGGGCGATGGCCAGGCCGAGGCCGGAACCTTCGTAACCTCGGGTGATGCTTTCGTCCCCCTGGGAGAAGGCCTGGAAGATGCGGCGGCGTTGTTCGGCATCGATGCCGATGCCGGTGTCGCGGACGGAAAACCTGAGCATCACGCCGTTGCCGTCGGTCCGTGTCTCCGCGCATCGCACGTCCACTACCACCTCGCCGGCAGGGGTGTATTTGATGGCGTTGCCGATGAGGTTGTTGAGGATCTGTTTCAGGCGGCAGGGATCGCCGTTCAAGTCGGTGGGCACGTTTTCGTGCACGAGGATGGCCAGTTCCAGGCGTTTTTCGTGTGCCAAGGGGGCGAGGAGGGCACAGACATCGTCCAGCACTACGCGCAGGTCGAAGTCCACCGCCCGCAGGTGGACGTTGCCCTTCTCCATCTGTGCCAGTTCCAGGATGTCGTCGATGAGAGTGAGCAGGCTCTCGGCGGAGTGCTGGATGGTGAGCAGGTGGTGCCGCTGACCGGGGTCGGCGCTGGCCTTGTAGAGGAGGCGGGTGAAACCGACGATGGCATTCATGGGGGTGCGGATCTCGTGGCTCATGTTGGCGAGGAAACGACTTTTGGCATCGCTCGCCGCTTGTGCCGCCCGCCGCGCCTCGTCCAGCTCACGATTACGTTCCTCCAGGCGTTTGAGGGAGCGCTGGAGGGCGGTGGTGGCCCGCTCCACCTCGCGCGCCAGGTCTTCGTGGGCGTGTTCGAGGGCGGCGCCCATGGCGTTGAAGTGATGGGCCAGGGCCTCCACTTCGGCGGGGCCTTCGAGTGCCACGCGCCGCTCCAGGTCGCCCTTGGCGAGGGCGTCGGCGGCGTCGGTGAGGGCCTGGATGGGGCGCGCCAAGCGCCGTCCCAGCCACCAGGAAAAGGCACCGCCAAGGCCCACACAGAGGAGGAGGATGAGCCCGCCCTGGGCGAGCAGAGCCCACTGCCGCTGTTGCGTTTCTTGCAGGGAGATCCCCAGGCGTACCCGTCCCAGCTCCAGGGGCGGGCCGCCGGCGCCTAGGCCGAGTGTTTCTTCACCGGCATCGAGGAGCTGGGCGGTCACCGGTCGTTCCAGGTGCAGGCCGTTGAGTGGGTGGGGGTCCCCAATGCGCAAGAGGTAGTTGCCGTCGGTGTCCAAGACCTCGATGCCGGTGATCAGGGGATGGTCGGCTGCGCGCTGGACCTGTTGCCGGAGGAGGGTGGTGTCGCCGGTAAAGAGGGGGAATTCCACCGCCTGCGCCAGGCCGGTGGCCAGCTCACGGCTGCGTTCGACGATCTGTCGATGCAGGGCGCGGTAGTCCTGGTAGGTGAAGTAGCCCACCAGGAGGGCGGCGGTGAGGGAAATGGCGGCGGTGGTGTAGAGGGCCAGGAGTTGGGCGAGTCGGAGCTTCATCCTCGTCCTTCCTTTTCGAAGCGGGTGATGCGGTCCATGAGTACGAAGTCGTGGGGGATGGTCAACCCCAGGGCACGTGCCAGGGGGCGGTTGACGTCTACCACGAAGTAGTCGGGAT
>WFVN01000059.1 GCA_015491615.1 Gammaproteobacteria bacterium | reverse complement strand
GTATAGAAGGGCGCCTCGAAGCAGTCGGCCAGTTCCTTGTCCACGTTCTCCTTGACCATGTGCAGGGGCACGTGGCCGGGGCCCTCGATCATCACCTGCACGTCGTGTTGCCAGGCGATCCTGGTCAGCTCGCCGAGGGTCTCCAGCTCGGCGAACTGGGCGCGGTCGTTGGCGTCGGCGATGGAGCCGGGACGCAGGCCGTCACCGAGGCTGAAGGACACGTCATAGGCCTTCATGATCTCGCAGATCTCCTCGAAGTGGGTATAGAGGAAGTTCTCCTCGTGGTGGGCGAGACACCACTTGGCGAGGATGGAGCCGCCGCGCGAGACGATGCCGGTGACGCGTTCGGCGGTCATGGGGATATAGGCCAGGCGCACGCCGGCGTGGATGGTGAAGTAGTCCACCCCCTGCTCGGCCTGCTCGATGAGGGTGTCGCGGAAGATCTCCCAGGTGAGCTCCTCGGGGCGGCCGTCCACCTTCTCCAGGGCCTGGTAGATGGGCACCGTGCCGATGGGCACCGGGGCGTTGCGGATGATCCACTCGCGTGTCTCGTGGATGTGACGGCCGGTGGAGAGGTCCATGAGGGTGTCGCCGCCCCAGCGGCAGGACCACACCAGCTTCTCCACCTCCTCCTCGATGGATGAAGTGACGGCGGAGTTGCCGATGTTGGTGTTCACCTTCACCCGGAAGTTGCGACCGATGATCATCGGCTCCAGCTCCGGGTGGTTGATGTTGGCGGGGATGATGGCGCGCCCGGCGGCTACCTCCCGGCGCACGAACTCGGGGGTGATCTCGTCGGGGATGGTGGCCCCCCAGGGGTGGCCGGGGTGCTGGCGCAGCAGGTCGCGGTAGCGGGGGTCCTCGCGCAACTCCTGCAGGCGGCAGTTCTCGCGGATGGCCACGTATTCCATCTCCGGGGTGATGATGCCCCGGCGGGCGTAGTGCATCTGGGTGACGATGGCACCCGCCTTGGCGCGCCGCGGGCGGCGGATGTGCTCGAAACGCAGGTGCGCCAGGGCCGGGTCGTTCTTGCGCTCGCGCGCGTAACGGGAACTGAATTCGGGGAGGACCTCGGTATCGCCGCGCTCCTCGATCCAGGCCTCCCGCAACGGGGGCAGGCCGCGGCGCAGGTCGATTTCCACCGAGGGGTCGGTGTAGGGGCCGGAGGTGTCGTACACCGGAATGGGGGGGTTCTCCTCCAGCTGCCGCCCACGGGTGGGGGACTGGACAATCTCGCGCATCCCCACCCGCAGGTCGGGCCGCGAGCCACGGACATAGATCTTGCGCGATCCCGGGAAGGGGCGACGCGCCGCCTCCAGGAGGCGAACGGCGGTGTGCATGACGTCGTCGGCGGTGGCACTCATGGGCGGGTCCTCTCAAAAGGATGGGGTCGGCGGGCGGATGAGCGGCGGGGGCCGCTTCCCTACGCCGGCATGATCCGGTTCAGGTTCGAAGGGTCTCTCTCAGCCCCGACGGGGCACCCCTAGCAGCGAGGTCAACATAATTCAGCCGCCCGGCCCTTGGCAAGGCAGGGCTTGCATTCCATACTCTGTCCGCTTAATCTACCACCCAATATTAGCAAACGATAATATACGAGGTCGCCATGAACGACGCCGATTTCGAACGCGCCCGCTTCAACATGGTGGAGCAGCAGATCCGCCCCTGGGAGGTGTTGGACCAGCGGGTGCTGGACACCTTGATGGAAGTCCCCCGCCACCGGTTCGTGGACGAGGAATACCTCAAGGTGGCCTACAGCGATATCGCCATTCCTCTGCCCCACGGGGAGGAGATGATGCACCCCAAGATCGAAGCCAAGCTGCTGCAGGCGGTGGACGTGCGGCCCAACGAAAAGGTCTTGGAGGTGGGCACCGGCAGCGGTTACCTCACCGCCCTGTTGTCACGCCTGTCCTTTCGAGTGGTGAGCGTGGAGCTGCACGAGGACCTGTCCCGCAAGGCCGCCGAGCGCCTCGCCGCCATGGGCGCCGACAACGTGGAACTGCGGGTGGGGGATGGCGCCGAGGGCTGGCCGGACGAGGCCCCCTTCGACGTCATCGTCCTCACCGGTTCCGTGGCGCGCATTCCCCAATCCCTCCTCGACCAGCTCAAACCCGGCGGGCGGCTGTTCGCGGTGGTGGGAGAAGAGCCCGTCATGGAAGCGAAACTCGTCACCCGAGTGGGGGATCGCGAATGGGCCGAGGAGAGCCTGTTCGAGACCGTGCTCCCGCCCTTGAGGCACCTGGAACCGGAACGCCGCTTCGCCTTCTGACCCCGAGAAATGCCGGCCCGGCCCACCGGGGCCTCCCGGTGGGCCTTTCTTTACCCCGACGGCGGGCGGAACGGACGTCCGGGCCCCGTGACATCGACCACTTTGAGAGCAGACCGATGATGAAACGACGCACCTGGTTCCTGACCATCGCCCTCGCCCTGGGTACTGGCCCCGCCTGGTCGGAAAACCTCCTCGACATCCTCGAACTGGCCAAACGCCACGACGCCGAGCTGCAGGCCGCCCAGGCCCAGTACCGGGCCGAGCGGGAGGCCCTGCCCCTGGCCACCGCCGCCCTTCTGCCACAGGTGAACGTGTTCGGTAGCTGGTCCAAGCAGGCCACCGACTACACCAAGAACGACTTCGGCTCCATCGGCACGGTCAAGCCCAGCAGCGCCAGCCTCGGCGCTAGCCTGCGCCTGCCCCTGCTGCGCCTCGACGCCTGGGCCGGGCGCGACGCCGCCCGTGCACAGGTGGCCCAGGCGGAGGCCGCCCTCAAGGAAGCCGAGCAGGCCCTCCTGCTGCGCGTCGCCGAGGCCTATTTCGACGTCCTCTCGCGCACCGACGACCTGGAACTGGCGCGCGCCGAGAAGAACGCCATCGCGCGGCAACTGGAGCAGGCCAAGCAGCGCTACGAGGTGGGCCTCATCGCCGTCACCGACGTGCACGAGGCACAGGCCCGCTACGATCTCGCCGTGGCCCAGGAGATCGCCGCCGAGAACGCCCTCGCCAATGCCCGCGAGGCCCTGCGGGTGATCACCGGGCAGGCGCACGAACACCTGCTGCGCCTGTCCCCGAACGCCCCCCTGGTCCCTCCCACGCCCAACGACATCGAGGCCTGGGTGGAGGCGGCCAAGGACAACAGCCTGACCTTGCAGAAGGCGCGCCTGGCCCTGCAGGCGGCGCGCGCCCGCGTCCGCCAGCAGCGCGCCGGCCGCCTCCCCACCCTGGACCTGTCCGCCAGTTACCAGTACAACAACAACCAGAACCTGTTCGGCGCCTTCGACCAGGAATTCTCCACCACCGCCCTCTCCCTGGAGCTGAACGCGCCCCTCTACCAGGGCGGCGCCATCTCCGCCGGCACCCGCCAGGCCCGCGCCCAGGCGGACGCCGCCCAGCGCCAGCTGGAGGCCAACGAGCGGGAAGTGCTGCGCCGCACCCGCGAGGCCTACCTGGGGGTGTTGGCGGGCATGAGCCACGTGAAGGCCCTGCGTCAGGCCCTCCTCTCCAGCGAGAGCGCCTTGAAGGCCACCGAGGCCGGCTTCGAGGTGGGCACCCGCACCGCGGTGGAGGTGCTGGACGCGCAACGGGAGCTGTACCGCGCCCGCCGCGACTACGCCCGTGCCCGCTACGACTACATCCTCAACACCCTGCGCCTGAAACAGGCGGTGAGCGCCCTCACCGAGGAGGACCTCACCCAGGTGAACCAGTGGCTCCGCTGAGAGGCGGCAACCCCACCCGACGGGCGGCCAGCCACTCCAGGGTGCGCGCCGCCGCACCCCGGTTGGCTTTCACCACCGCCTGCGCCCGCCGCCCGGCCTCTTGGCGGGCGGTCTCGTCTTGGAAGGCCGCCGTCAGAGCCGCGGACAAACCTGCGGCGTCCGCCACCGTCGTCGCCCCACCGGCCGCCTCCAGGGCCGCCGCTTCGTCGGCGAAATGGGCCCGGTGCGGCCCCAGGAGCACGTAGCGCCCCAGGGCCGCCGGCTCCACCGGGCTGTGGCCGCCGTAGTCCGGGGTCAGGGTGCCGCCCACGAAGGCCACGTCACCGGCGGCGTAGAATGCCGGCAGCTCCCCCAGGGTATCCAGCAGCAGCACCTCGGTGGCCGCCGTCACCGCCTCTCCCTTGCTGCGCCGCGCCACCGCCACCCCCGCTGCACGCAGGTCGCGCCACACGGCCTCGAAGCGGGGCGGATGGCGGGGCGCCCACACCAGGAGGGCATCGGGGAAAGTGGCGCGCAGGCGACGGTGGGCGGCGAGGACGACGGCCTCCTCACGCGGGCGCACGCTGCCGGCCACCCACACCGGGCGATCGCCCCAGGCGGCGCGCAGGGCCACACCGGTCGCTTGCGCCTCGTGCGGTGGGGCGAGATCGAACTTGAGATTGCCGCACACCCGCAGGGCGGCCT
>WFVN01000058.1 GCA_015491615.1 Gammaproteobacteria bacterium | reverse complement strand
CTCGCAAGGTGACCTACGACATCGACATGAAGCGGGTGATCATGCGCAAGCTGTTCATGGGTATCGCCGACGCGCGCATGGAGGTGGACGGTCGCGAGATCTACACCGCCAAGGATCTGCGCGTCGGTTTGTTCACCTCCACCGAAGGGTTCTGAGGATCATGGGACAACGACGCGTCGTCGTCACGGGATTGGGCATCGTCTCCAGTATCGGTAATGGTGCCGCCGAGGTGACCGAGGCCCTGCGCGCGGGTCGGTCGGGTATCGAGTTCGCCCCCGAATACGCCGAGCGGGGGTTCCGTTCCCAGGTCCATGGCCCTATCCGCGTCGATCTGGCCCAGGCCATCGATCGCAAGCTGCTGCGCTTCATGGGCGACGGGGCCGCCTTCAACTACATCGCCATGCGCCAGGCGGTGGAGGATGCCGGCCTGGAGCCGGGCGAGGTCTCCAACGAGCGCACCGGCCTGGTGATGGGCTCGGGCGGGGCCTCCACCGCCAACGTGGTGGTGGCGGCGGACATCGCCCGCGAAAAGGGCGTGCGCCGGGTGGGGCCGTACATGGTCACCCGTACCATGGCCAGCACCAATTCCGCCTGCCTGGCCACGCCCTTCAAGATCAAGGGAGTGAACTACTCCATCAGCTCTGCCTGTGCCACCTCCGCCCACTGCATCGGCCACGGCATGGAGCTCATCCAGATGGGCAAGCAGGACATCGTCTTCGCCGGCGGTGGCGAGGAGGTGCACTGGACCATGACGGTGTTGTTCGACGCCATGGGCGCCCTGTCCTCCAAGTACAACGATACCCCCGAGCGCGCCTCGCGCCCCTACGACGCCGACCGCGACGGTTTCGTCATCTCCGGCGGCGGCGGGGTGCTGGTGCTGGAGGAGTTGGAGCATGCCAAGGCGCGCGGGGCGAAGATCTACGCCGAGCTGGTGGGCTACGGGGCTACTTCCGACGGTTACGACATGGTCCAGCCCTCCGGCGAGGGGGCGGTCCGCTGCATGCGCCAGGCCTTGGCTGCGGTGGAGGTGCCCGTCGATTACGTCAACGCCCACGGCACCAGCACCCCGGTGGGGGACGTGAAGGAGCTGGAGGCCCTGCGCGAGGTGTTCGGCGAGACGGTGCCGCCCGTCTCCTCCACCAAGTCCCTCACCGGCCACGCCCTGGGGGCTGCCGGCGTCAACGAGGCCATCTATAGCCTGTTGATGATGGAGCACGGCTTCATCGCCGCTTCCGCCCACATCGAGCGCCTGGACTCGGTCGCCGAGGGCTTCCCCATCGTCCGCGAGACGGTCACCGACGTACGTCTCGACTGCGTGATGTCCAATAGCTTCGGCTTCGGCGGCACCAATGCCACCCTCGTCTTCCAGCGCTACCACGGTTGACCGCAGGGCGGCGTAGCGGCACTGCCCGTCCGCCGTTTCTTTGTGTGGGGCGTCGCGCTCGTGAAGGGGCGCGGTCTTGCCGGTCCTTACTCAGCTTTTCGGGGTACGCCGGTTCGAGGCCGGAGGGCGAGCGAGCTTTTTTCGAAGCGGGAGGAATGCGGCTCTGCGGCCGTGTGAGCGTCTGCCAAGGGTTGTTGGCGTTGGCGGTGGCCGTGTTGCTGGGCGGGGCGTTGAAGTTCCTCGTCCTGGGGCAGACGGCCCCGGGGGACGATGGCCGCACAGCGGTCCTGCTGACGGCGGGGAAGCGGCAGAAGGTGTTGGCGGAGATGCGCCAGCTCCTGGAGGCGGTGCGGGGGTGTTGGCGGTCCTCGCCGAGGGGGACCGGGAACGCGCCGCGGTGGCGGCCGAGGCGGTGGGCATGCAGGCCACGTCCACCATGGACGGGGCGTTGAGAGGTAAGCTGCCGCTGCCGTTCAAAAAATGGGTTTCGCCACCCACGCAAGCTTCGACGAGTTCGCTGCTCTCGTCCGTTCCGGGGCGCCGGTGGAGCAGGCCCAGGCCCGCTTGGCGCAGACGATGGAGAATTGCGTCGCCTGCCACGCCGTCTACCAGTTGCCCCTCCAGGCTCCCTGAAGATCGGTCGTTTTTCCTCACCCGGATCGGTGCCGGCCGATGGTGTTGAGACGTTGCTTTTT
>WFVN01000057.1 GCA_015491615.1 Gammaproteobacteria bacterium | reverse complement strand
ATCAACGGACGCATCGGTCGCGGCATCGTCCGCCTGTTCATGTCCCACCCGCCCATCGAGGAGCGCATCGCCGCCTTGCGGGCGTCTGCCTGAGGCCCCGTCGAGGGGGCATCAATCCGTCTTTCCCCTCGGCGATTTTGCGCTGGACGTTCGTTCCTCGGTCCCGAGGGGGCGGCGCCGCCGCGCAACGGCGATCGTCGCAAGCGGATACCCATGGCCGGGTCTCTTCCAGAGGGTCCCGGCTTTTTTTCCCGTGCCTCGCGGACCGGGGCAGGCGCCGAGAGCGGCCCGTTCTCGTTCTTGACACTTGACCGGTCACACCGTCGGGATTCGACGTCGGCTTCCTATTGGCAACTTGCTTTCGCCTGAGCGAGAATAGACGTTTCAACGATGACAAGGCCCGGTTTCGGTGGGGAGCCGGTCGGGGCCGAGAACAACGACATCGTAGGGAGGAGTTGCTTGGTGGGCGCTCGGTGTCGTCACCCGCAGACCGTCCGCCTTCCCGAAAAAGACAGAGAATTCCCCGGCCGGGCCGTGGTCAGCGCGCCCGGCCTGCCCCTTCTCAATCTCGAAACATCGCCAACAGGAGAGACACATGCCCTCGCGTAGAGACCTCGCCAATGCCATCCGTGCCCTGAGCATGGATGCGGTGGAAAAGGCCAAGTCCGGCCACCCCGGGGCGCCCATGGGAATGGCGGACATCGCCGAAGTCCTGTGGAACGATTTCATGCGCCACAACCCCACCGATCCCCAGTGGCCCAACCGGGACCGCTTCGTGCTCTCCAACGGGCACGGTTCCATGCTCATCTATTCCTTGCTGCACCTCACCGGCTACGATCTGAGCATCGAGGACATCAAGAATTTCCGTCAGCTCCATTCCAAGACCCCGGGGCACCCAGAATACGGTTATACCCCGGGCGTGGAGACCACCACCGGGCCCCTGGGGCAGGGTATCACCAACGCCGTCGGCATGGCCCTGGCGGAAAAGGTGCTGGGGGCCCAGTTCAACCGCCCCGGGCACCACATCATCGACCACTACACCTATTGCTTCCTGGGTGACGGTTGCCTGATGGAAGGCGTCTCCCACGAGGCCTGCTCCCTCGCCGGCACTTGGGGGCTGGGCAAGCTCATCGCCTTCTGGGACGACAACGGCATCTCCATCGACGGGCACGTGGAGGGCTGGTTCTCCGACGACACGCCGAAGCGCTTCGAGGCCTACGGCTGGCACGTGGTACGCGACGTGGACGGCCACGATCCGGACGCCATCGCCAAGGCCATCCACGAGGCCCGCGCCGTCAACGACCGCCCGTCCCTCATTTGCTGCAAGACGGTGATCGGCTACGGCGCCCCCAACCTGTGCGGCAGCCACGACTGCCACGGCGCCCCCCTGGGGCCCGAGGAGATCCAGGCCGCGCGCGAAAATCTGGGCTGGAACTACCCGCCCTTCGAGATCCCCCAGGAAATCTACGACGCCTGGGACGCGCGCGAGAAGGGCAAGCGCTGGGAGGCCGAGTGGCAGGAGAAATTCGCCGCCTACAAGGCCGAGTACCCCGAGTTGGCCGCCGAGCTGGAGCGACGCCTGGGCGGCGAGCTGCCGGAGACCTGGGAGACTTTCGTCAACGGCGTGATCCACCAGGTGGCCAGCGAGGCCAAGGACATCGCCACCCGCAAGGCTTCCCAGCAGGCCCTCAATCTCATCGGCCCCGAGCTGCCCGAGCTGCTGGGCGGTTCCGCCGACCTCACCGGCTCCAACCTCACCAACTGGAAGGGGTCGGTGTCCATCACCCGCACCGTCGCCGACGGCAACTACATCCACTACGGCGTGCGCGAGTTCGGCATGGCCGCCATCATGAACGGCATCGCCCTGCATGGCGGGTTCATCCCCTACGGCGGCACCTTCCTGGTGTTCTCCGACTACGCCCGCAACGGCGTGCGCATGTCCGCCCTCATGAAGCAGCGGGTCATCTACGTCTTCACCCACGACTCCATCGGCCTGGGCGAGGACGGCCCCACCCACCAGCCCATCGAGCACGTGCCCAGCCTGCGCATCATCCCCAACCTGCACGTGTGGCGTCCGTGCGATGCGGTGGAGACGGCGGTGGCCTGGCGCTGCGCCATCGAGCGCAAGGACGGCCCCTCGGTCCTGGCCCTCACCCGCCAGGGCGTGCCCCATCAGGAGCGTAGCGAGCGGCAGATCGCCGACATCGCCCGCGGCGGCTACGTCCTCAAGGACTGCGACGGCGAGCCGGAGGCCATCCTCATCGCCACCGGTTCCGAGGTCTCCCTGGCGGTGGGCGCGGCCGAAGTCCTCGCCGGCGAAGGGCGCCGCGTGCGCGTGGTGTCCATGCCCAACGCCAACCTGTTCCTGGAGCAGGACGAGGCCTACCGCGAGTCCGTGCTGCCCTCGTCGGTCGGCGCGCGCGTGGCGGTGGAGGCCGCGCACAGCAACTACTGGTACCAGTTCGTCGGTTGCACGGGTCGCGTGGTGGGCATCGACCGCTTCGGCGAGTCCGCCCCCGCCAAACAGTTGTTCGAGGAATTCGGCTTCACCGTGGATAACGTCGTGGCCAACGTGCGCGAGGTCCTCTGAACCCCTTTCACCCCATAGAAAATCAAGGAGAAACGCATGACGATCAAAGTCGGCATCAACGGTTTCGGGCGCATCGGCCGCATGGCCCTGCGCGCCATCGTCAACGAGTCCGAGTTCGACGGCCTGGAAGTGGTCGGCATCAACGACCTGCTGGACCCGGACTACCTGGCCTACCTGCTCAAGTTCGACTCCGTGCACGGCCGCTTCAAGGGCGAGGTGAGCGTCGAGGGCGGCAACCTGGTGGTCAACGGCAAGACCATCCGCGTCACCGCCGAGCGCGATCCCGCCAACCTCAACTGGGGTGAGCTGGACGTGGACGTGGTGATCGAGTCCACCGGCTTCTTCCTCACCGAGGAGACCTGCCAGAAGCACATCCAGGCCGGCGCCAAGAAGGTGGTGCAGAGCGCCCCCTCCAAGGACGCCACCCCCATGTTCGTCTACGGCGTCAACCACGACAGCTACGACGGCCGGGCCATCGTCTCCGCCGCCTCCTGCACCACCAACTGCCTGGCGCCGGTGGCCAAGGTACTGAACGACAAGTGGGGCATCAAACGCGGCCTGATGAGCACCGTGCACGCCGCCACCGCCACCCAGAAGACGGTGGACGGCCCCTCCGTGAAGGACTGGCGCGGTGGCCGCGGCATCCTGGAGAACATCATTCCCTCCTCCACCGGTGCCGCCAAGGCGGTGGGCAAGGTCCTGCCCGAGCTGAACGGCAAGCTCACCGGCATGGCCTTCCGCGTGCCCACCTCCGACGTCTCCGTGGTGGACCTGACGGTGGAGTTGAACAGCGCCGCCAGCTACGACGACATCTGCGCCGCCATGAAGGCCGCCTGCGACGGCGAGCTGAAGGGCGTGCTGGGCTACACCGACGAGAAGGTGGTCTCCACCGACTTCCGCGGTTGCCCGCAGCCGTCCATCTTCGACAGCGGCGCCGGCATCCAGTTGGACGACACCTTCGTCAAAGTCGTCGCGTGGTACGACAACGAGTACGGCTACACCTGCAACATGCTGCGCCTCGTCAAGCACGTGGGCGGTTGATCGGGTCTGCAGCGGGGCGGCATGTCCGCCCCGCCGCCCGTTTTGACGAGAGCGATGCGGCGAGCCCTCGCGTCTCGCCGAATCGCTTTCGACCACGCAATCTCTGAGGAGTCCACCATGTCCGTGATCAAAATGACCGACCTGGATCTGGCCGGTAGGCGGGTGCTCATCCGCGAGGATCTGAACGTCCCCCTGAAGAATGGCGAAGTGGCCGACGACACCCGTATCCGCGCCTGCCTGCCTACCATTGAGGCAGCCCGTGAGGCCGGCGCCCGGGTCATGCTCATGTCTCACCTGGGGCGTCCCAAGGAGGGGGAGTACGACGAGCAGTACTCGCTCGCCCCGGTGGCCGCCCACCTCTCTAAACTCCTCGGCGAGGAGGTGCGCTTGGTGAAGGACTACTTGGAACAGCCCCCGGAGGTGGCTGAAGGCCAGGTGGTGGTGCTGGAGAACGTGCGCTTCAACAAGGGCGAGAAGGCCAACGACCCCGAATTGGCCAAGAAGTACGCCGGCTTGTGCGACATCTTCGTGATGGATGCCTTCGGCACCGCCCACCGGGCTCAGGCCTCCACCTACGGGGTCGCCGAGTATGCCCCGGCGGCCTGCGCCGGTCCCTTGCTGGTGGCCGAGCTGGAGGCCCTGGGCAAAGCCTTGGAGAACCCCGACCGACCCATGGTGGCCATCGTCGGCGGATCCAAGGTTTCCACCAAGCTCACCGTCCTGGAATCCCTGTCCCAGAAGGTGGATCAGCTCATCGTCGGCGGCGGCATCGCCAACACCTTCATCGCCGCGGTCGGCCACAACGTCGGCAAATCCCTCTACGAGCCGGACCTGGTGCCCGAAGCCAAGCGTCTTATGGAGCAGGCCAAGGCCAAGGGCGGCGAGATCCCCGTGCCCGTGGACGTGGTCACCGGCAAGGAATTCTCCGAGAACGCCGCCGCCGAGAGCAAGAGAGTGGACGAGGTGGCGGACGACGATATGATCTTCGACATCGGCCCGGAGACCTCCGAGATCTACGCCGAGATTCTCGAGCGGGCGGGCACCATCGTCTGGAACGGTCCGGTGGGGGTGTTCGAGTTCGATCAGTTCGGCGAGGGGACGCGCAAACTGGCTCTGGCCATCGCCGAGAGCCCGGCCTTTTCTATCGCCGGGGGCGGTGATACCCTGGCCGCCATCGCCAAGTATGGCGTAGCCGACCGCATCTCTTACATCTCCACCGGCGGTGGTGCTTTCCTCGAATTCCTGGAGGGCAAGAAACTCCCTGCGGTGGAGATCTTGGAGCGTCGTGCCGCCGGTTGAACGCGGCCGTCTCCCTTTCCCCTGAACCCGGATCGAATGGATGTTTCGTAGAACCAAGATCGTCGCCACGTTGGGCCCCGCCACCGATGACCCCAAGGTCCTGGACAAGGTCATCGAGGCGGGTGTCGACGTGGTGCGCATTAACTTTTCCCATGGCAGCGTAGAGGAACACATCCGGCGAGTGGACATGGTGCGCGATCGGGCCCGTGCCTACGACCGCGAAGTGGCGGTGTTGGTGGATCTGCAAGGGCCCAAGATCCGCATCGAGCGCTTCCGTGACGGCAAGGTAAAGCTAGAGGAAGGACAGACGTTCATCCTCGATGCCGATTGGCCCGCCGATGCGGGCAACAAGGAACGGGTGGGCATCGCTTATCGGGAGTTGCCCAACGACGTCAAACGAGGCGACACCCTGCTGCTGGACGATGGCCGTATCGTTTTGTGGGTGGAGCGGGTGGACGGCGGCCAGATCGTCACCCAGGTGGTCCACGGTGGTACCCTCTCGGACAAGAAGGGCATCAACCGTCAGGGGGGCGGCCTTTCCGCCCCGGCCCTCACCGACAAGGACCGCGAGGACATCAAGACCGCCGCGCGCCTGGAGGCCGATTATCTGGCCGTTTCTTTTCCTCGCACCGCCCAGGACATCGAAGAGGCCCGCGCCCTGTTGCGCGCCGCCAGTGGCCAGGGGCGCCTGGTGGCCAAGATCGAGCGCGCCGAGGCGCTGGAGGCCTTGGAAGAGATCATCGCCGCTTCCGACGTGGTGATGGTGGCGCGTGGCGATTTGGGGGTGGAGATCGGCGATGCCGAGCTCCCGGCAGTGCAGAAACACATCATCCGCCTCACCCGCGACATGAACCGCGTGGTCATCACCGCCACCCAGATGATGGAGTCCATGATCGAAAACCCCATCCCCACCCGGGCGGAGGTGTTCGACGTGGCCAACGCCGTCCTGGACGGCACCGATGCGGTGATGCTCTCCGCCGAGACGGCAGCGGGCAAATATCCGGCGAAGGCGGTGGAGGCCATGGACCGCGTCTGTCGCGAAGCGGAGAAACAGCCCCTGGCGCGCGTCTCCGATCATCGCATCAACACCCAGTTCGGACGCATCGACGAGGCGGTGGCCATGGCCTCCATGTACACCGCCAACCATCTAGGGGTGAAGGCCATCGCCGCCCTCACCGAATCGGGCGCCACTCCGTTGTGGATGTCCCGCATCAGCTCGGGCATCCCCATCTACGCCCTCACCAGTCACACCAGCACGCGTCGGCGCGTGACCTTGTTCCGCGGCGTCTATCCCATTTCCTTCAACACCCAGAGCACCGACCACGCTGAGGTGAACAGGGAGGCCATCGAGGAGCTGGTGCGCCGCGGCGCGGTGCGCGACGGCGACCTGGTGATCATCACCAAGGGTGATCTCATGGGCGTCCACGGGGGGACCAACGCCATGAAGATCGTACGCGTGGGCGAGCTGTTGCCCGCGGGCGAATGAATCAATCAACCGCAGTGACCACAATCGAGGAGAACTGACATGGCACTCATCACGTTGCGACAAATGCTGGATCATGCCGCCGAGCACGGCTACGGCGTACCCGCCTTCAACGTCAACAACCTGGAGCAGGTGCACGCCATCATGGAGGCCGCCGCCGAGACCGACAGCCCGGTCATCATGCAGGCCTCCGCCGGTGCCCGTTCTTATGCCGGCGCGCCCTTCCTGCGCCATCTCATGCAGGCCGCCGTCGAGCAGTGGCCGGACATCCCCATCTGCGTGCATCAGGACCACGGTGCCGATCCGGGCGTGTGCCTGCGCTCCATCCAGTTGGGTTTCACCTCGGTGATGATGGACGGCTCCCTCATGCCCGACATGAAGACCCCGTCCACTTACGAATACAACGTGGACGTGACCCGTCAGGTGGTGGAGATGGCCCATGCCGGCGGTGTGTCCGTGGAGGGCGAACTGGGCTGTCTGGGTTCCCTGGAGACCGGCATGGCCGGTGAGGAAGACGGTTCCGGCGCCGAAGGTGTGCTGTCCAAGGAGCAGCTTCTCACCGACCCCGACCAGGCCGCCGATTTCGTCGAGAAGACCAAGGTGGACGCCCTGGCCATCGCCATCGGCACTTCCCACGGCGCCTACAAGTTTACCCGTCCGCCCACCGGTGACATCCTCGCCATCGAGCGCATCAAGGAGATCCACGCCCGCATCCCCGATACCCATCTGGTGATGCACGGCTCCAGCTCCGTGCCCCAGGATTGGTTGAAGATCATCCACGAGTTCGGCGGCGACATCGGCGAGACCTACGGCGTGCCCGTGGAGGAGATCCAGCAGGGCATCAAGTATGGCGTGCGCAAGGTCAACATCGATACCGACCTGCGCTTGGCCGCCACCGGCGCCATCCGCAGGCACTTGGCCGAAAATCCCAAAAATTTCGATCCGCGCAAGTACTTCAAAGCCGCCAAGGACGCTATGAAGCAGATCTGCAAGGACCGCTACGAGGCCTTCGGCTGTGCCGGCATGGCTTCCAAGATCAAGCCCATCTCCTTGGAGGACATGTACAAGCGTTACGCCTCCGGCGAGCTGGACCCGAAGGTCAACTGAGGGCTGGTTCCATCGATCAGGAAACCCCGCCTCGGCGGGGTTTCTTTATTGTCTCATCGGTTGTGTTCGTGACGTGGTTGTCGATCCTGATGACGGCGGTCGTGGACGTCGGGATTGAAGCGATCGCGAGGGCCGGGGTAGGGGAAGCGGATGTGACCGATGCGGATGGCCAGCACGGAAAGGGCGAGGATGAGGATCGCCGCCGTCACCGCCACGACGCGCCAGGTGTCCAGCTCTTTGATATCGAGAATGAGGTAGCGGGCGAGGGCGACGATGGCGATGTACAGGGGCAGGCGTACCGGCAATTGTCCTTCGCGCAGGTACAGGGCCACCATCGCCAGCACCTCCAGGTAGAGGAACAGCATGAGCAGGTCGCCGAGGGTGGCGTGGCGGGCCTCCACCATACGGGCGATGTCGAAGCCGGCGGCGGAGAGGGTGGCCAAGGTGATGATGAACAGACCCACTTGTTCCAGCAGATGCAGGAACAGGGCGAAAGGACGTTTGGGATCCATGACACCTTCTTTGAATTCTTGCGGAGTAGAGATTCTAGCAGGCCCTTCGGAACGGGGCCGCGCCCTTTGCGCTCGAACTCAAGAACCCAGCCCCGGGTGACGACAAGGGGGGCACGGTCAATTTTTTTGGTGAGGTGAGTAAGACGTGTCCCAAGAACTGCTCGACAACACCGATCTGGGCATCGACCGTCCCCCCGAGGAGGTGAAGCTCTCCCGTTGGGTGACCTTCCGCCTGGCGGACGAGACCTACGGCATCAACGTTACCCAGACGCAGGAGGTCCTGCGCATCACCGAGATCGCCCCGGTTCCCGGATCGCCCTCTTTCGTCCTCGGTATCATCAATCTACGCGGCAACGTGGTGACCGTCATCGACATGCGCTTGCGCCTGGGGCTACCGGCCAAGGAGATCGACGACGATTCCCGCATCGTCATCCTCGAAGGGGAGGACGACGAGATCGCCGGCATCCTGGTGGATTCCATCGCCGAGGTGGTGGAGCTCAACGAGCTCAACATCGAGAGCGCCCCCAATACCGGCCAAAACCCCCATGGCGACATCATCAGCGGTGTGATCCACCAGGAAGGCGAACTGATCATTCTCCTGGAGCCGCAGAAACTGCTGTCCGAACATGGCGCCTAAGGCCGACGCCCGCGCGGCGGACGGCGAAGGCCGGGTGGAGTTGCTGTTGTTCCGCCTCCCCGACGGTCAGCGTTTCGCCCTCAACGTCCTCAAGATCCGCGAGGTCATCCCTTGTCCGTGCCTCACCAAGCTGCCCGGCGCCCATCCGGCGGTGCTCGGCGTGGTGGAGCTGCGCGAGCTGACCTTCTCGGTCATCGACACCGCCCGTGCCATCGGCCGGCAGTCCATGGACGACCCGCGACGCGGTTTCGTCGTCGTCACCGACTTCTACCGGGGCGTGCAGGGGTTTCTGGTACGGCAGGTGGAGCGCATCGTCGTTCCGGACTGGGAGGCCATCCGCCCGCCGCCGCCTCTGGGGACGCGTTACCTCTCCGGTGTGGTGGAACAAGACGGCGAGATCATCGAACTCATCGACCTGGAACAAATCCTGTGGGAAATCACCCCCGAGGCCTGCGCAGGGGGGTGCGACGGTGACGCTATCGCGTCCCTCGACGTCCCAGATGATTTCCTCGCTCTCGTGGTGGACGACTCCCACGTCGCTCGCATGCAGACCGCCCGCTATCTGGATGCCCTGGGCATTCCCCATCAGGAGGCCAACGATGGGCAAGAAGCCTGGGAGATCCTCGACGACCTGGACCGCGAGGCTCCCGAAGGCGAGCTGCCCGTACGATTCCTGGTGTGCGACATCGAAATGCCGCGCCTGGACGGCTACAGCCTCACCCGCCGCCTGCGTGAGCGTCCCCGCTGGCGCGAATTGTTCATTCTCCTGCACACTTCCATCAACGGTGAACTCTCCGAGGAACGGGGGCGGGCGGTAGGCGCCGATGCCGTGCTCACCAAGTTCTCCGGCGAAGGTTTGGCCGAGATGGCTCGGCGCGCTCTGAATTGTTACCGCCCGGGGAAGGCACCATGAACGAATTGGAGGCCCATCTGGCCCGCCTGGAAGCGGCGTTTCGCCGCCATCTGCCGGCACGTCTCGCCGAGATCGGCGTTGCCCTCTCGGCCTTGCGCGCCGGGCAGGGTGACTGGGAGACGGCGCACCGGCAGGTGCACAGCCTGGTGGGCAGCGCCGGCACCCTCGGCTTGGCCGAGGTCTCCCGCCGTGCCCGAGTCCTGGAACGGCTCATGAAGGCCCCGGCACGGGACGGCGGTGCCCCCGCCTGGGACGCCATCGACGCCGCCTGGAACGAACTCCAGGCGGCCGACGAGGCCTTGGACGACAACGTCGCTGGCGCACATTCCGCGCCGACCGCCCTGGCCGAACCCGCCGCCATCCTCGTCGCCGAAGATGACCCGGTCAGTCGGGCCATCCTCGTCTCCCAGCTCGAAGTCGCCGGGCACACCGTCATCGCCGTGGACAACGGTCTTGCCGCCCTCGAGCGCATCGCCGCCACGCCACGACCGGAGATCGTCCTCATGGACGTGATGATGCCGGTGATGGACGGCCTGCAGGCGGTACGGCGCATCCGCGAAGAAGGCGATCGCTTGGGAGGCGAGCGTATCCCCATCATCTTCCTCACCGCCGACGATGACCCGAAGCTGCTGCACGAAGCCATCCGCCAAGGCGGGGACGACCTCCTCATCAAACCCAGTTCTCCGGTCATCCTCGATGCCAAAATTCATGCACTGCAGCGCCTCTCGCGTCTGAACCGGGAGCTGAACGCCTACCATATTCGCACCGAGCGTGAACTGGCCGTCGCCGAACAGGTGATGCGCGTAAGCCTGTCCCGCAACACCGAGGGTTTTCCCGGCCTGCGCCACGTCTCCCGGCCGACCGGTCGCTTCAGCGGTGACGCCGTTCTCTATCGGCGTACCGGCGAAGTGGGCTATCTCATGGTTGCCGACTTCACCGGCCATGGTCTGCCCGCCGCCGTCGGTACCCTCATCGCTGCCGACGTCTTCCACGACCTGGCCGAGGTGGCCTGTCCGGGCGAGATCCTCCTCCAGGGGCTCAACCAGCGCCTCTACGAACACCTGCCCACCGACTTCTTCTGCGCCGCCTGCCTGGTGGAGATCCAGGCCGACCACGTCAACCTTTGGAACCGTGGTTTCCCCTCTGTCTGGCACCGTCTCCCCGGCGGCCGGTTACAGGAGATCCCCTCCGGATTCCTCCCCCTGGGGGTGATTTCCGAAGGCTTCGATGTGACGCCGCATACCTTGTCCCGAGAAGGCTGTCTTCTCGTCCATACCGACGGCCTCAGTGAAGCCTGCGACGCGGACGGGAAAGCGTTCGGCGAGTCGCAGGTGCGCGAACTGTGCTCCGCCGAGAGACCGGTGGAAGCCCTCCTCACAGCCCTCGAACGGCATCTGCAAGGTCGTCCTTCCCATGACGATCTCACCCTCGTGGCCCTGGATCTGGGGGCTTGGAAGGGGGCTTAATGGGTCGTTAACGCGATCTGCGTAAGTTTCGAATGAACCGGCGTCAGACCGGTATCGACAATAACCTACCCAATTGAGGAGGGAAGACGGATGGCCTCGTTCCGCAGGGCGGCCCTGCTGGCCGTATTCTCGTTTCTGGCGTTTTCTCCCGGAAGCCTGGCCGCTGCAGAGGCCCGTGGCGAAGTGCAACGGGTGGACGTGCACGAACGCGTCATCACCATCGCCCACGGCCCCATTCCCGCGCTGGACATGGCGGCCATGACCCAGGATTTCTACGTCGCCGATCCGGCCATGCTCAGCGAAGTGCGCCCGGGAGACAAAGTCCGTTTCGAAGTGGAAATCGACCGTCGGGGGCGCTATGTGATCATCGATCTCGAATCGGAGTGACGACGTTCGGACAGGCCGCTCGGCGGAGATTTTGCAGGGCGCGGGGGAGACCTCCCTGGAGAGCCGTCATGACACACAAGGCGAAGCGCCCTCGTAGCAAAGAGCGGCGGCGCTACTACCGTATCGACGACGTAGTTCACTTGGAGTATCGCATCCTCCCTCCCGAGGAGGCGGAAGCCATCGAGCGCCAGATGCGACGTCCCCGTCCTCCCGAAGATGGCCTGGTGGAACAACTCGCCAGCATCAACAAACACATGGCGGCCCTGGAGACGGATCTCCGAAAAGCCCCGCCTGCCCTGGCCAAGTACTTGAGATATCTGAACAAGAAGGTGGATCTTCTGGCCGCGCATCTGGCCCTGGAGAGCGCCGACCGCTACCGCAAGCAAGGGCGCCACGGGACCGTGGTGGGTATGAAACGGGTCAATCTCAGTGCCGGCGGGGTAGCCTTTTCCATCGAACGCTGTCTCGCCCCCGGCACCTATCTGCATGTGCGTATGGGTGTGGAAGAGACCGGATTCATCCTCAACACCTACGGTCGTGTCATCGACTGCCGGGAACGCGAAGGAGAGGCACGGGCTTACCGGGTGCGGGTGGAGTTTCCGTTCCTGGACGAGCATGAGCGCGCCTTGCTCATGCGCCACATCTTCGATCGTCAACGGGCTTACATCCGGGCCGCCAGGAAAGGAAAGAAAGGGTGAGGGGGAATGGATTGGTGCCCCGGAGACGATTCGAACGTCCGACCTACCGCTTAGGAGGCGGTTGCTCTATCCGGCTGAGCTACCGGGGCAGGGGGGAGGATTATACGCCAGTTGTCGGGGGGGCGTCCCGCGCAAAACCCTTGATCGTTCGGCGTTGATCAAAAACTGAGTACGGTAGTAGGATGAGCCTCCCATGTGATGATGCGTAATAGAGGGGGGCGAACATGGGTAAACGAGTTCGATGGTGGCAGGGGGGACGCTGGTTGGCCGCGCTTTTGGCCACGTTACTGGCGGCTCCGTTGTTGAGTGCCCCGACGGTGCAAGCGGCGGTGCAACAAGAAACGATGCAAGAACTCGATTGCGGCGTCGACGCGGGGGCGGGGGCCGCTACGCCCCCTCCCCCCCACCGTGTGGGGGGCGCGGTGACCGTTTGATTCCCCTGTCCGGTCTTTTTCCGTCTTGGGGAGTATCCGTATCCGTCGTCCGTTGGTCGTGGATCCGAAAGGGCCAGTGACCGACACGCGGAATTTTCGCGCTGCTCCAGGGCGGCATGATCCTCGTGTGATGCCCGGTGTACGTTCCGTCGTCTCCGGGCCGGGGCCCACGGAGCGGGAGGAGCGGCTTCCCGTCTTCAGAGAGACGCCGAATTCAAGCGCGGATCCCGTCTATGCGCCCGTGCCGCGGTTCACCGTTTCGCATCGCCGGCGATGGTTGCCGGTTTCTTACAG
>WFVN01000056.1 GCA_015491615.1 Gammaproteobacteria bacterium | reverse complement strand
GTCGTCTTCATTCCCGGCGAGCAACCCGGTGCCCGCCTGGGCGCTCGCGTCGGCGCCGGCCCCGATCTCGACGGCGACGGCCTCCCCGCCCTCGCCCTGGTGGACGCCAGTGGCGGCAGCCGTCTGCTCCAATGGCGCGCGGACACCCAGGCGAACGCCGGGAATGGTGGTGTCGCCCTGGGCGGGCCCGACGACAAGCGCTGCTTCATCGCCACCGCCGCCTGGGGCTCGCCTCAATCCCCCTACGTGGACCTGCTGCGCCAGTTCCGCGACCGCTACCTCGTCACCCACGCCCCCGGTCGCGCCCTGGTCGCCGGCTACTACCGCCTCTCCCCGCCCTTCGCCGCCTGGCTGGCCGAACACGACGCCGCCCGCGCCGCTGTGCGCCTGGCCCTGTGGCCGTGGGTGGGCCTGGCCTGGCTGGCGGTGTACCATCCGCAAGGGCTGGCCGCCCTGCTCCTCCTCGCCCTGGGCGGGTGGTGGACGTACCGGCGCCGCGTCCCCATCCACTGACGAACGAAAGGGACTTCACATGTCCACAGCCCTTTTCCGGGGCCGCCTGGGCCCCCTCTTGCTCCTCACCCTCGCCCTCGGCGCCTGCGGCACCAGCGAGGAAGCCAGCGTGGGCAGCCTCTCCCTGGGGCTACAGGCCCTGGCGATCGACGCCGACGGCCACTGGGTGGCGGGCGACGCCGGCGGCGCCTTCGTCATCGGCGACGGGGCCGGCGCCCGCTCCCGCCGCGGACCGGACCTGCAACCCATCACCGCCCTCCTCTGGGACGGCCAGCGTTATCTGGCCCTGGACTACGCGGTGCTCGGCTCGCTGGACGCGGGCGCCCGTGACCAGCTCCTGGTCAGCACCGACGGGCGCGATTGGCAGGTGACCCGTCTCGACACCACGGAGGAATTCTCTCGCCTGCGCCAGGATGGCGGTGGACGCTACCTGGCGGTGGGCATGGACGGGGGGCTCCTGGTGAGCGACGACGGCGACACCTGGACATGGGTGGACAGCCATGTGGATGACGCCTTCACCGGCCTACTGTGGGACGGGACCCGCTTCCTCGCCACCGCCCTCAGTGGTCGCGTGCGCCACAGCAGCGACGGCCTCCTCTGGGACGACCCCGCCCCCGCCGCCACCCAGGCCCTCAACGCCGTCGCTTGGGACGGCAGCGGCCGCTACGTGGCGGTGGGCGATGCCGGTTTCATCGTCACCAGCGACGACGGCGACACCTGGCAGGCCCAGTCCAGCGGCAGCGACCAGCATCTCTACGACGTCGCCTGGGGCGACGACCGTTTCCTCGCCGTGGGCTACCGGGGGACCCTCCTCACCAGCGCCGACGGCAACGCTTGGACGGCCCTGGACAGCGGCACCGAAGCGGTGTTGAAGCGGGTCCGCTGGGATGCGCGCGGCGCGCGTTTCCTGGTGGTGGGCCTGGAGAGCACTGTCCTCGAACTGGCCGCCGGCGCCGACCGCCCCCGCGCCCTGGCCATCGAGGGCGACATTTGAAATAGATGGCTGACACCCAAGTCTCACCCACCGTTTCCTGGCCCGTTTTGTAGCAGCACACCCGCGGCGAAAAGCCGGGTATTCACCCTTCTGCCAGGACCGCCTGATGGCGGTGCAGGAACCAGCGTTCCACCACCAGGCGACGGTTGGTGAGGGGGGTCTCCAGGATCCAGCGGGCGAGGCGGCGCTTGAGGCCGGTGGGCAGCCAGGGGGCGGTATCGCGCACGGCACCGAAGCGGGCGGCGAGGCGGCCGGGGTACTCGGCCAGACGCTCGGGACGGGGGTCGTCGGGGGCCTCCAGGATCAGGCGCGCGGCGATGAGGCCGGACTCCACCGCCGGGCGGATGCCCTCGCCGCTCTGCGGGTAGGCGAGACCGGCGGCATCGCCCACCAAGAGCGCCCCCTCGGCGAAGATGCGGCGGCGGGCGTGGCCGTAGAGGAGGTAGGCGTGGCCGCGGGCGGGCACCGAGAGATCCGCTGGGAGGCGGCCCGTCTGCCGCAGGCGGGCGACGAAGTCGTCCAGTTGCACGGCGATGTGATGGCCGTTCTCGCGCCCGAGGCCGATGTTGAGCCAGTCGCCCTTGCGGAACACCCAGGCGTAGCCGTCCAGCTCGGGGAAGAAGAACAGCTCGGGGACCTCGCCGCGCAGGGGGCAGGCGGCGGCCTGTTCGGGGCTCAGGGGCACTTCCGCCTCACGCGCCAGGACGGTGGCCTCGCCGCGCCCGGGGCGCGCGCCCAGGTGACGGGCCATCGGGCAGAAATGGCCGCCGGCGCCGATGAGCCAGGGGGCGGTGAAGGTGCCGGCCTCGGTCTCCACCCGCCACAGGCCCCGTTCCCGCGCCAGGTGGCGCACGGCCGCCCCTTCCACCACGGGCGCGCCGCTGGCGCGCAGCAGGTGGGCGTCGAATTCGCGCCGGAGGATGCCGTAACTCACCGGCTCGGGGTAGTCCACCTCCACCGGCCGCCCGCCCAGGAGACTGCTGCGAAAGCCGGTGATGGGCTGGAGGACGTGGCCGGCACGGGCATACTCGGCCGGGTCGATGCCACGGGCGGCGAATACCTGTGGGGTGACCCAGCCGGCGCAGACTTTGTCGCGCGGGAAGCGGGCCTTGTCCAGGACGCGCACGTCCAGGCCCGCGCGCGCCAGCACCCAGGCGGCGCTGGAGCCGGCCGGACCGCCGCCCACCACCAGGCAGTCGGCGCGCTCACTCATAGAGGTGGGCACGGCTCCAGGGGAGTTCCATGTGGCCGCGGCGGTGGAACACCACCTGGTAGAGCTGCAGGGAGCCGGCGCGGAAGTTGGCCAGGGAGCCGTTGAGGTAGAAACGCCAGGTGCGCACGAAGCGCTCGTCGAACATCTCCCGCACCTGGTCGGCATGCGCCTCGAAACGCTCGATCCAGTGTTCCAGGGTACGGGCGTAGTGGAGGCGCAGGTTTTCCACGTCCTCCACCGAGAAGCCACTGTCGCGGAACAAATCCATCATCTCCGCCAGGGTCGGCGGGTAGGCGCCGGGGAAGATGTATTTCTGGATCCAGGGGCCCAGGGGCTCGCCGCGGTCCTGGCCGATGGAGTGGATGAGGCCGCGCCCGTCGTCGTCGAGGACGCGGTGCATCACCCGCCCCAGTTCGGCGTAGTTCTCGCGCCCCACGTGCTCCAGCATGCCGATGGAGACGAAGGCGTCGTAGCGGCCCTGGATGTCGCGCCAGTCGGCCTCCACGTAGTCGATGCGGTCTTCCAGGCCCTCGGCGCGGGCGCGCTCGCGGCAGTAGGCCAGTTGTTCCTTGGAGATGTTGTAGGCGGTGACGTGCACGCCGTAGTGGCGCGCCAGGTGGCGGGACAGGCCGCCCCAGCCGCAGCCGGCCTCCACCACCCGTTCGCCGGGCTCGAGGCGCAGCTTGCGGGCCACGTGATCCATCTTCGCCCGCTGGGCCGCCTCCAGGTCCATGCCCGGCTCGGGGTAGTAGGCGCAGGTGTACACCATTTCTTCGTCCAGCCACAGGCGGTAGAAGTCGTTGCCCAGGTCGTAGTGGTGGTGGACGTTGTGGCGCGCGCGACGGTGGTCGTTGGCGGGCGCCGGGCGCACGCGCAGGAGCAAGCGTTGCCAGGCGGGGCGGCCGTGTTGGATGCGGCGCGCCTCCAGGCGCCGGTAGATGGACTCGACGAGGCTGGCCAAGTCACCCACCACGGTGATGTCGCCGCCGACGTAGTCCTCGCCGAAATGGAGCAGCGGATTGGCCAACAGACGCCAGAAGGCGCGCCGGCGGTGGAAAACCACGTCCAGATGGGGGCCGGGTACATCGGGAGTGGCGACGGCCCCGTCCCAAAGAACGAAGCGCACCGGCGGGTCGCCCAGTTGGCGCAGTACCCATCGGGCCAGGCGCCGTTCCGGGGTGGTGCTGGGCGTGAGGACCGTGGATCCGGGATCAGCGGTATCCTTCTGCATCGGTGCGGCCATGTCACCTCCTCGTGGTTTCGTCCTTGGCCCTATTCCTTATAAATAAACTAACCTCACCGCCACGCTTTCGCCAGCCATTCATACACACAGGCCCGAGGGGAATTGGAAGCGATGCAGGGCCTCGCGGTAGTTGGCCCGCTCGTAGCCGCCGGGATCAGCGGCACGCAAGTAGCTCATGACTCCGCGGAAAGCGGTGAGATCGGGGTATTCGTGCTCGTCCATCCACCCGGCCAGTCCATCGCGGATTTCCGTGAGGGCCTCGGGGCCACGCTCCAGGAGCACGGTGGCGAACTGCACCACCTGGGCCCCGGCGAGGAGGGCCTTGATGGTCTCGGCGTGACCGTGGAAACCACCGGTGACGCCGATCTCCAAGTCCACTCGACCGCTCATGAGGGCAGCCCAGCGGATGCGCAACAGGGACTCCTGGGGCTGGGAGAGCTGGATGCGCAGGTTGATGGCACGCCGCCCCAGGTCGATGTCCGGCTGATAGAAGCGATTGAAGATGACCACCGCGTCGGCGCCTGCTTGCGCCAGACGGCGGGCGAAATGCAGGGGAGCGGTGAGATGAGAACCGATCTTGACCGCCAGAGGGAGAGTGAGATCACGGCGCAAGGCCCGCACCACCTCCAAATAGCCCGCTTCCACCTGTTCGGCGCGCTCGCAAGGATCAGCGGGGATACGGTACAGATTCAATTCCAAGGCATCGGCGCCGGCCTTGGCCAGGAGGCGGGCGTTGTCCAGCCAGCCACTGGCGCTGACCCCATTGAGACTGGCGATGACCGGAATTCGCAGTCGCTGTTTGTAATCCCGCAGGCGGTCCAGGTAGTCCTCCAGGTGACCGCGCCTGGCGGCGGATGGGGCACCGTTCGCCTCGGGACGGCCGACCTCCTGGTGCAGATCGGTGTCCGCCTGGCGCACCTCCTCCAGCAGTTCTTCCTCGAACAGGGATTCCATCACCAACGCACCGGCACCGGCTGCCTCCAAGGCGGTCGCGCAGTGTGGGTCACGAGCCAAAGGGGAGGCACCCGCCACTAAGGGGGTGGGGAGATTCAGGCCCAGATATCGGGTGCGGAGTTCTGCCATGCTTGCGCCTCCTCATGCCAAACCAGACGGGCGATCGGAACCCTTCGCCCGTTGGATTGGGTAATAGGATAGCCGGCACAGGCCCGCCGCGCCGCCGAGATGGGGCGCTCGCCGGAGACCGAGCGCAACATGGCCGGTGCGGGCGTCAGATGCGTCACGCTGCGACCGCCGCCCCTTACGCCTGCGTGTTGCTCCAACCCGGATGTCTCGGGAATTTCGGCGCCATGAACCATTGCCAGCTCTGTTGCCCCTGGCGTACATTTGGAGCCTTCGTCGGGTTGCGACGACGCCCCAGCAGAGACTCCATGAGCGGCGGCCATACCAAAGATCTGCAGCAGCGCATCCTCCGCTTCGCCACCCTCGGTATCCTCGCCGCCACCCTGGTCGTCGCCCTCGTCACCCTGCCCCCCCTCTATCTCAACAGCCGCCAGTACGCCGAATCGGCCCTGCTGCAGTTGGTACGTACCGAGCAATCCTTGGTACAAGAACTGATGGGCAAGTACCGCGGGGTGGCGGAACAAATCGCCAGTCGTACCCACGCCAGGCGCCTCCTCGCCGCCCATGACCAGGGTCAGCTCAGCCTCGACACCCTGCAGCGTTTCACCCGCCCCGTCATAGAAGACGCCCTCTCCAACGCCCCAGAGATCGAAGCCTTCCTGCGTGAGGATCTGCACGGACACACGGTCATACGTGTCGGTCGCTTACCCACGGACACTCCCCTCCTTCCTCAAGGACACGAAGTACGTCTCTTCCCCCACGCCGAAGGGGGGCTGCTGCTGGGCGTGCAGACGCCCATCCTCGACGCCGAGCACGGTTTCCTGGGACGGGACTACGCTTTCTTCCGCCTCGCCGCCCTGGAACGGATGGTGCGCGACTACCGTCAGCAAGGTCAGGGGGTGCTCTATCTGGCCTGGCGCCAGGACGGTGCCTGGTGGTTGATGAACGAAGACGGCGTCACCCGCGCTTCGCCAGCGTTTACCGAGCTCCTGGCGACCCCTCGCCTCGCCGGGCACGTGAACACGGTTTCCGAAGGGACGAGCGAGCGCGTGGCCGCCTTCGTCTCCGCCGAGGGAACGCCTTTCGTGATCCTCGCGGAAACCGACGCCTCGGTGGTATACGCCCAGGCGCGCCGCCAGCTCCTGTTCACCGCCGCCGCCCTCCTCAGCCTGGCGCTGGTCATCCTCTGGGGCACGCACCGGGCGATCCGCCCCCTGGCCGGCAAGGTGGTCATCCGCAACGACGAACTCAACCAACGCATCGCCCAGCAGACCGCCGAACTGCTCCATACCAACCGCATCCTGCGCCTGCAGAGTGCGGCGGTGGACACCCTGGTGCATGCGGCGGACGAACGCGAGCTGGTGAACGGCCTGTGCCGAGTGGTGGTGGAGCAAGGCGACCATGCCTTCGCCTGGATGGCCTACGGAGAGGTGGACCGTTCCCTGCGCTTGGCCGCCCACCACCGCGCCCCGGGGCAGGATCTGGTCCTGCTGGACACGGTCACCGACGACGACCCGGCGCGTACCGCCATCGTTCGCCGCGCTCCCGTGGTACAACATCGCCTCGACGCCAACATCCTCGCCGAACGTTGGCGCCTGGGCGGAGCCACCGCCGGCATCCGCAGCGCCATCGCCCTGCCCTTGGTGCACGGGGAGACAGTGTTCGGCGCCCTGGCGGTATTCTCCCACGAGGCGGACGCCTTCGAGAAGGCGGACGAACGGGCCGTCCTCGCCGAGATCGCCGAGGACCTGGCCTATGCCATCGCCGCCTTGCGTCTGCAACGGGAACGGGCGCGCACGGAACAGGAGCGGCGCAAGCTCTCCAGCGCCATCGAGCAGACCGCCGACATCGTCATGATCACCGACCGGGACGGGGTGGTGGAGTACGTCAACCCGGAATTCGAGCGCGTCACCGGCTACTCGCGCGACGAGGTAGTGGGCCGCACCCCGGCGATCCTCACCTCCGGCCGCCATGACCACGCCTTCTACCAGCGCATGTGGGACACCCTCCTCGCCGGCGAGGTGTTCCGCGAGACCTTCGTCAACCAGCGCAAGGACGGCGGCCTCTACCACGAAGAGAAGACCATCACCCCCATCCGCGACGAATCCGGCCGCATCACCCACTTCGTCTCCACCGGGCGCGACATCACCGATACCATCAAGAACCAGGAGCGGGTCTATTACCTGGCCTACCACGACGTGCTCACCGGTCTGCCCAACCGCACCCTGTTCCGCGACCGCCTGGAGCAGGCGGTACGCAAGGCCGAGCGCAGTGGCGAGCAGGTGGCCCTGCTGTTCATCGACCTGGACCGCTTCAAGCACGTCAACGACTCCCTCGGCCACCAGGCAGGCGACGAGCTGCTGTGCCAAGTGGCCGAGCGCATCACCCGCTGCATCCGCCAGGGGGACACGGTAGCGCGCCTGGGGGGCGACGAGTTCACCGTCATCGCCGAGGGCCTGGAGGATCCGGACAAGGCCGCCGTCATCGCCGAGAACCTCATCCAGGCGGTGACCGAACCCGTCACCCTGCGCGGTCAACAGGTGTACGTCTCCGCCAGTATCGGCATCGCCCTCTACCCCACCGACGCGAACAACGTGGACGGCCTCCTGCGCGCCGCCGACACGGCCATGTACCGGGCCAAGGAGGAGGGGCGCAACAACTACCAGTTCCACACTCCGGACATGACCGCCAAGGCCTTCGAGCGGGTGCTCATGGAAAGCGCCCTGCGCCACGCCCTGGAGCGGGACGAGTTCCACCTCTGTTATCAGCCGCGCGTCGATCTGAAGGCGGGCCGCGTGGTGTGCCTGGAAACGCTTCTGCGTTGGCGCCACCCGCAGAAGGGATTGATCATGCCGGCGCAGTTCATCCCCGTACTGGAGGAGACCGGCCTCATCGTCCCCATCACCGAGTGGATCGTGCACCGGGTGTGTGACCAGATCGAGGCCTGGGAACACGAGGGCGCTCCCCTGTGCCGGATTTCCATCAACCTCTCCGCCGTCCATTTCCGCTCCCAGCGCCTGCTGAACTTCGCGCGCGAGATATTGGACGAGCGCGCCATCGATCCGGCCCTGCTGGAACTGGAGATCACCGAGAGCATGCTCATGGAGGATACCGAGGCCAGCGCCGCGGCGCTGGCCTCCCTGCGGGAGATGGGCCTGCACGTCACCGTGGACGACTTCGGCACCGGCTTCTCCTCGCTGGCCTACCTCAAGCGCCTGCCCCTCTCCTGCTTGAAGATCGACCGTTCTTTCGTGCGCGATCTGCCGGAGGACGCCGACGACCGGGCCATCGTCGAGGCCATCGTCTCCCTGGCCCATTCCCTGGGTCTGAAGGTCACCGCCGAGGGAGTGGAAAACAGCGCCCAACTGCGCCTGTTGCAGGAGCTGGGTTGCGACGAGATCCAGGGGACCCTGTTCTCCCCCCCCATGGAGGCCGACGCGGTCCCCGCCTGGCTCAACGAGCACGCCGCCACCCACCTCCCCGCCCTGCAACTGGTGCAGGGGCGGGAGGGGGCCTGACTCAAGCGCAGGCGAGGGTGCGGTTGTCCGCCTCCGGGTGGGCGGCGCGCCAGGCCAGCTTGCGCTCCAGGTCGTCGATGATGGCGGCGGTGAAGGACACACCTTCGAGGCGATCCGCCCCCATCAGGGCACCGGGGCTCTGCACGTTGATCTCGGTGAGCTTGCCGCCGATGATGTCCAGGCCGGCGAAGTAAATGCCGTCCGCCACCAGTTGCGGGCCCACCAGCTCGGCGATCTCCAGCATCTCCTCGGTCACCTCCGCCTTCACCGCCACGCCGCCGGCGGTGAGGTTGGAGCGGATGTCCTCGTCCCCCTCGCGGCGCTTGCGGTGCACCGCCGCGTAGTGGCCGTCCACCACCAGGGGGCGGCCGTTGAGCATGAACAGGCGCGTATCCCCCTCGTGGGCATTGGGGAGGAATTCCTGCACGATCATGTAGCCGTCGCGGGCCACCGTTTCCATCATCTGGTGGACGTTGGGGCCGTCCACCGGGCGCACCAGAAAGACGCTGCGACCGCCAGAGCCGGACAGGGGCTTCAAGATGGCGTAGCCGCCCTGGGACTGGATGAAGCGCAGCGCCTCCTGCGGGTCGCGGGTGACCACCGTCTTCGGGCGCACCCGCTCGGGGAAGTACTGGAGGTAGAGCTTGTTGATGCCCCGCGCCAGGCCCTCCGGGTCGGAGAGCACGAGGATACCGTTGCGCACCGCCAGGCGCCCGAAGTCGATGCCGGCCATGCGTGCCCAGGGGCGCCGCTCCACGTCCTGGCTGGGGTCGTTGCGCAGCCAGAGGATGTCCAGCGCCCCCAGGTCGCGCCAGCCGACGGTGGCCTTGGGGCCGGTGAGGGCGGCGAGAAAGACCTTGCCGAAACGGTAATCGCCGGGCGGCGGGATACGCACCTTGGCGTACAGGCGGTCGTCCTCGCGCAACTCCAGGTCGGCCAGGGGGATGTACCACACCTCGTGGCCGCGGCGCACCGCCTCCATGGCCAGGTGGGTGGTGGTGTAGCCGGGGTATTCGCCTTCGATGTCGTTGACCACGAGACCCAGTCTCATGCGATCTCCTCCGCCAGTTCGCGCACGTCCATGCCCTCGCGCAGGCGCGCCAGGCGTTCCTGCGCTTCGGGGGTGTCCAGATGGTGGGGGCGCAGGGCCGGGGCGGCGAGCACGCGGCGCCAGCGCAGCTCCTCCACCAGGTCGATGAATTCCAGGGCCACCTTGCCTACGTAGAGGAGTTCCAGGTCGCCGCCGCGCCCCAGGTAGTCCAGCAGGGCGACCAGGCCGCGCAGATAGACCACGTCCTTGGTGTAGCCCCCGCCGCGGAAGACGCGCAGGGTGGTGTTGAAGGCCCCGCGCGCCCCCTGTCTGTACTCACGCAGGCGGCGGAAGGTCTCGATGAAGTCCGCCCCCTGGCAGATGGCCTGCACCGCCAGCACCCGTGCCGCCAATTGCCGCAGGCGCCCGGGGCCGAGGCCGCCGACGAGGTATTCGGCGAGCACCGCCAGTCCTTCCTGGAGGGGTTCGTAGCCGGCCATGCCCACGCGCAGTTCGGCCAGGGGTTGCTTGCCGCCATTGTGGTAGGTGAGGCAGTGGGTGCCGATCTCGTGCGCCAGGGCGGGGGCCACGCGCGCCTCGCCCACGCGCGCGTCCGTGCCGATGAGGAAGTCGCCGCGGGAGACGAGGATGCCGGTGACATCGTCGCGCACCGCCACGCGGGTGGCGAAGTCCGGATCCTGGGCGCGGTAGCGGTCCACCTCGGCCTGGGCGCGGGCGGCGAACTCGGCCACCGGCAGGGCCTCACCGCCCCCGGGTCCGCGGCGGGGCAGCCGTTCCAGCAGGTCCTCGGCGAGGCGCGCGAGGTCCGCCTCCACCTCGCCGAAGAGGGCGCGCGAGCCGGCCAGGAAGCGGGAGGTGCCGCGGTCGCCGTAGAGGGTGAGCTGGCGGTCCAGCTCATCGCGCTTGGCGAGGAAGATGTGGGCCAGGGCCGGGTCTTCCACCGCTTCCAGGGGGATGGCGTAAAGGCGCCGCTTGAGGAGCCCGGGGTCGAGGGTGCGGGGGCGGTAGAGGAATTCGGGGGGGCGCTGGTAATCGCCGGCCTGGAAGGCGGCCCAGGCCTCGGCGGCGTTCACCGGGGTGACGTGTAGCAGCAGGTCCAGCTCGGCGGAGACGGCGGCCAGTTCCGCGTCCACCCGGATCACCTCGCGCGGCAGGTGGCGGCGTCCCAGGTGGTGGATATGGCAGGGGCGCTGCGGGATGTGGTCGTGGGCGAAGACGTAAAAGGCGTGGCGCAGGGCGCGGGTGAGGCGCCGGTGCAGGTGGGCAAGGGCGAAGGGGTAGAGGGCGCCGCTGTCCGGATCCCGATAGATGGGGCGCACCGCCAGCCCCAGGGGAGTGACGGCGAGGGCTCCGAGGGCCGCCCGGTCGAGCAGGGGGACCCGCCCCGGCGGGGCGATGGCGTCTTCGTAGCTGAGGGCCACCTGGGCGCGCCGGCCGCGCAGCTCGATGCGGAGCAGGTCCGCCTCCAGGGTCTCCAGGAG
>WFVN01000055.1 GCA_015491615.1 Gammaproteobacteria bacterium | reverse complement strand
GTCGAGGGCCGCCGGGGGATGGGCGAGGTCCGCGTGCAGCCGTTGCAGGAGGGGGCTGTCCAGGTGGGCGAGGGCCTGGCGCAGGGCGGGCAGGCGGCGCAGGCCTTCGCGCAGTACCGCCAGGTCGCGGGGGCGGGCGGTCTTGAGGGCGATGCGGGTGAGGATGCGTTCCAAATCGCCGATGTGGCGCAGGTCCTCGCGCAGGTCTTCGAAGGCGAGGCTATCCACCAGGGTCTGTACCGCCTGGTGGCGGGCGCGCAGTGTGGCGCGGTCGCGCAGGGGGCGATTGAGCCAGCGGCGCAGCAGGCGGCTGCCCATGGCACCGGTGGTGCTGTCCATGACCCAGGCGAGGGTGTGTTCGCGACTGCCGCGCAGGTTGGTCTCCAGTTCCAGGTTGCGGCGCGTGGCGGCGTCCAGGAGGATCTCCTCGTCGGGCCGCTCCACCTGGATGCTGCGCAGGTGGGGGAGGGCGCGTTTCTGCGTCTCCTGGAGATATTGGAGAAGGGCGCCGGCGGCGGCGAGGGCCACCGGGTGGTCGTCCACGGCGAAGGCGGAGAGGTCGCGCACGCCCAGTTGTTCGGCCAGCAGGCGTTGCGCCTGTTCGTGGTCGAAGTGCCAGGAGGGGCGGGGGGTGAGGCGGCCCACGGCGTCTTCCCCGGCGGGGAGCTGGACGTCCTCGGGGAGGAGCAGTTCCGCCGGGCGCAGGCGTTCCATCTCCGCCGCCAGGGCGGCCTCCCCCTCCACTTCGGTGAGGGCGAAGCGGCCGCCGGCCAGGTCCAGGTGGGCGATGCCGTAGCGCCCTCCCTGGCCGTGCAGGGCCACCAGGAGGTGTTCGCGGCGCTCGTCGAGGAGTTGTTCATCGGTGACCGTGCCGGGGGTGAGGATGCGCACCACCTGGCGCTCCACCGGGCCCTTGCCCTTGCTCGGTTCGCCCATCTGTTCACAGATGGCCACCGATTCCCCCAGGCGCAGGAGGCGGGCCAGGTAGTTCTCCGCCGCATGCACGGGGACGCCGGCCATGGGGATGGGGGCGCCGGCCGATTCGCCGCGTGTGGTGAGGGTGATGTCCAGCAGGCGGGCGACCTTCTTGGCGTCCTCGTAGAAGAGTTCGTAGAAATCCCCCATGCGGTAGAACAGGAGGGTGTCCGGGTAGTCCGCCTTGATGCGCAGGTACTGCGCCATCATGGGGGTATGGCCGCGGGCGCGGGCAGCCCCCCGGGTGTCGGCGGTGGCGCTCATCCCGTTTCGACGGGGGTGTCCGGGGCGTTGCCCCAGTCGGACCAGGAGCCGGGGTAACCCTTGACGAGAGGGTAGTTCAGGACTTTCAGGGCCCAGTAGGTGAGGGCCGAGCGGTGGTGGGTCTGGCAGTAGGCGACGATCGTTTTCTCTGGGGTGATGCCGCGCGGGTCGAGGAGGGCGCGCAGCACGCCTTCGGGCTTCAGGCGCAGGTCACGGGTGCGGTCGATGAGTTCCAGCCAGTCGAGGTTCACCGCCCCGGGGATGTGGCCGCCGCGCGCGGCGCGCACGTCGATGCCGGCATACTCGGCCGGGCTGCGGGCGTCCAGAAGAACGAGGTGCGGGTCGTCGAGATGGGCGAGGATGTATTCGCGGTCGGCCACCGGTCCGGGGTCGTAGCGGTAGGTGAAGCTGGTCACGGGAGGGATGACCGGCGGGACCTCGGTGGGATATCCCTCGGCACGCCAGGCGTGGATGCCGCCGTCCAGGAGGGCGAGTTGCTCCAAGGGATGACCGGCCACCTGCAGGGTCCAAAGGAGGCGCGCGGCACGTCCGCCGCCTTCGTGGTCGTAGGCGACCACGCGCGTGTCCGGACCGATGCCCAGGCGCGAGAAGACCGCCTCCAGGTGCGCCGGTTCGGGCAGCAGCCCCATCACCGGTGGTTGGTGGCGGACGATGTCGGCGTAGTCCAGGAACACGGCCCCGGGGATGTGCCCGCTCGGGTAGTGTTCCGCCGGGGTGAGATCGACGATGCGCAAGTTTTCTTCGGTCAGGCGTTCGGCCAGCGCCACAGGCGCCAGCAGGCGGGGTAGTGCGTTCATTTGGAAATCCCTCCAGACAGGCGCCGTACGGGGCGCCCCAGGTTATCAGTCCGGCTCACCTGCCCCGAGCGCGACCATCGGATCATGGCCTTGTGTCCAGGGCGGTGGTGGCTTTGATGCGGCCTTCGAAGGGGATTGTACAGGGATTGATCCAGGGTGTGCATCCCGTGGGCGGCGCCTGGTTCCGGCCAAACACGGGCGGTCTGGCCGGGGGCGCTTCAACGCTGGTATTCGGCGGGCAGGACCTCGGCCAGGATGCGGCGCATGCGATCGTGCAGCTTGGGATTGGCGCACAGGACGTTGCCGCTCTTGGGGTAGCCCGAGCCGCCGCGGAAGTCGCTGATGATGCCCCCCGCCTCCTGCACCAGGAGGGCGCCGGCGGCCAGGTCCCAGTAGTGGAGGCCGAACTCCCAGAAAGCGTCGAAGCGGCCGCAGGCGACGTAGGCGAAGTCCAGGGCGGCGGCCCCGGGACGGCGCACGCCGGCGGTGTTGCGGACGAGGGCGCGCAGGGTCTCCAGATAGACGTCCAGGTTCTGGTCGTCGCGGAAGGGGATGCCGGTACCCAGCAGGGCGCCGTCCAGGCTGGGGCGCCCGGAGACGCGGATGCGCCGTTCGTTGAGGGCGGCGCCGCTGCCCAGGCTGGCGGTGAAGAGTTCGTTCTTGACCGGGTCGTACACCACCCCGTGGGTGATGCGGCCCTTGATCTCCACGGCGATGGAGATGGCGAAGTGGGGAATGCCGTGGAGGAAGTTGGTGGTGCCGTCCAGGGGGTCGATGATCCAGCGCACGTCGTTGTGGCCATGCTCGCCCCCTTCCTCCCCCAGCACCGCGTGGTCGGGATAGGCGCGGCGGATGGTCTGGATGATCTCGCGCTCGGCGCGGCGGTCCACCTCGCTCACGTAGTCGTGCCGCCCCTTCTCCTCCACCCGCAGGGTGTCGATGCGGTCCAGCGCCCGCAGCATGACGTTCCCGGCCCGGCGGGCGGCGCGGATGGCGATGT
>WFVN01000054.1 GCA_015491615.1 Gammaproteobacteria bacterium | reverse complement strand
GGCCAGCCTCTTCTTCCGGCTGGTGGCGCGGCGTTATGAGCGTGCCTCGATGATCCTCACCTCCAACAAGGGGTTCGTCGACTGGGGCGAGGTCTTCGCCGACCAGGTGGTGGCCACGGCCATCCTGGATCGGTTGCTGCACCATGCCACCACCCTCAACATCAAGGGCGAGAGCTTCCGGCTCAAGGAGAAGCGCAAGGCCGGCCTCGTCACCGAACCCGTCAACCCACCGGAACCGGAAGGAGACAAGTGACCGACTCGCACGGCCTGGTCAGCCAAAGATGAAATCGTTGAAAACCGGACATCTCGAATCGGTGAAATGCGGACAAAGTGGATCGGTGTTGACACTAGCGGTATCGGCGGCCCTTCAACCCACGGCTCGGGAAACGCGTGGGGTGGCTTGGGTCGTTGTTCCATCGCGCCAGTGGCGGTCAGGGGGCATGGCATGAACCTGGGCCTTGCCCACGAGCACCTCGCCGTCGACGCGACCGCCCTCTTGGACCTTCAGGCGCGCGGCACGTACCCATCCCTGAATCCAGCCCCGGGGACCGACGACGATCTGTTGGGAAGCCACCACCGAGCCGGTGACGACCCCGTCCACATAGACGAACGGGGCTTCCACGTCCCCGTCCCAGACGCCGCGCGCGCCGATGGTGAGAATACTGCCGACGGTGCCGCATCCCTCGACACGCCCATAGACCACCAGATG
The DNA here is from genome assembly GCA_015491615.1 of Gammaproteobacteria bacterium. Lineage (GTDB taxonomy): Bacteria > Pseudomonadota > Gammaproteobacteria > S012-40 > S012-40 > S140-43. The sequence continues at coordinate 5,448 of WFVN01000054.1, read as the reverse complement.
GCCGCCGATCTTGAGGTCGCCCCGAATTTCACTATCCGCGGCCAGGGTGGTCACCGTGCTGGAGCGCATGTTCATTTTGGATCACCTTCCTTAGTGGGCCCTCGGCCATTCTAGCTCATCGTTGCCGGTGCACAAGGCGTTCGAATTCCTGTATGTTTTCCTGGGTCGGCATTGAAAGTGGTGGGCCTTGCCATGAGTCTTGAAACCGTTCGCATCGGTATCGTCACCGTCTCCGACCGCGCCAGCCGAGGGGAATACCAGGACCGGGGAGGTCCGGCCATCCGCGAGTGGTTGGAGCGGGCCCTCGCCAATCCTTGGGAGGTGGTCGCGCGCCTGGTGCCAGACGAGCGCGAGCGGGTCGAGGCGGCTCTGGTGGAGTTGGCCGACGTGGCCGGCTGTTCCTTGGTGGTGACCACCGGGGGCACCGGGCCCGCCCCGCGGGACATCACTCCCGAATCCACCGAAGCGGTGTGCGAAAAGATGCTCCCCGGTTTCGGCGAACGCATGCGTGCCGACTCTCTCAAGATAGTGCCCACCGCCATTCTCTCGCGCCAGACGGCGGGTATCCGTGGCGCCACCCTCATCGTTAATCTCCCTGGCAAGCCCTCCGCCATCGACGACTGCCTGGATGCGGTTTTCCCCGCCATTCCCTACTGCATCGACCTCATCGGGGGCCCATGGATCGAGACTCGACCCGAAGTGGTGCGTAGTTTCCGCCCCAAACACGCCCTCCTGCGGCGAGCTCAGGTGGAATCCGAGGAGGCATAGAGGCGCCGCAAAGCCGGTGGCGTGACGAGCGTGGTGACGATCACCATCAATACCACCGCCGCGAACAGGGCCTCGTCGATCACACCCAGCCCCATACCGATGGAGGCGAAAATGAGGCCCACTTCGCCGCGGGGCATCATACCCACGCCCACCACCCAACGGTTCACTGTCGGACGCGCACCCCAGCCGGCCACCAACTTGCCCACTACTGCCGCCACCAACAAACCGAGAGCGAGAAGTGCCACGTCGGGATCCAGGAAGGTCTCGATTTTCACTTGAATACCCATCAGGACGAAGAAAATGGGGGCCAACACTGCCTCCAGAGGGGCCACCAGCTCGCGAATAGTAAGGGGACGACGCCCCTCGTCTTCCGTGTGCCATTGTTCGAAGTAAGCGTCGTGGAGAAGAACGCCGGCAGCAAAGGCCCCGACGATGGTGGCCAAGCCCGCCAGATTGGCCAGCCAAGCAAGGAGCATGACGAAGATGAAGGAAACGAACAATTTCGCCTCCGCCAACGCCATGTAACGCATGAGACCGATGACTCGGCGCAGAAACCAAGGTCCCAGAAGGAACGCTCCCCCCAGGAACAGCACCGCTTTGACGGTGGTGATTCCCATCTGGGTCAGATCCAGACCACCGGTGACGACGATGCCGGAGACGACGGTGAGGATGAGTAGACCGAGGACATCGTCCATCACCGCAGCACCGAGGATGATGTGCGCCTCCGGTGAGCGACTGCGACCCAAGTCTTGCAGGACGCGGGCGGTGATACCGACACTGGTGGCACACAGGGTGGCCGCAATGAACAAGTCGGTGTTAAGGTCCTTCTCCGGCAACAGATACATGGCGGCGGCGAATCCCAAGCCAAAAGGGGCGATCACGCCGATGAGAGCGACGCGGACCGAATCTCCCCCCACGGCCCGCAACTCGCGCATGCTGGTCTCCAATCCAACGAGAAATAGCATGAAGATCACGCCGTAACGGGAGAAGAGATCGACCGCTTGAGCCACGTGCAGGATGTCCGCCCCATGCGGCCCTTGGAGAATGGCAAGGATTTCTTCCGCCTTATCCGGCGGCAAGACGGCATAGGCGGCGCCGCGCCAATCGTTGCCTGCGAGGGCCTGTTCGACGATACCGAAGACGGCCGTGCCCTCCCGCAACACGGTGATGAAATCCAGCCCCAACCAGTACAGCCCGTTGCCCAGGGCGATGCCCATCACCAGCTCTCCCAACACGGAGGGCTGGCCCAAGCGGCGCGCCAGGTAGCGCCCCAGCAGGGCGCAGCAGAGAATGGTGGTCATCCCCAGGATGACCGGGACGATGGGGTCGCTGTGCCCAGCACCGGCCGCCCAAGTTGAATCGGGAACGGAGGCAAGAAGAAGGAGCGGGAAAGCGCAACAGCTCCGGATACGCATCACATCTCCTTTTTTCCCCTCAGTTTAACCGATACCATCCCTGCGTGCCTGCACAGGGAAAAACCATGGATTCGTTGTTCCAGTTTGCCGAACGTTGCATCGCCCTCACTGATCCTGAGGCGAAAGTCCAGGCCACCTTCCAGACAGCCGAGGCTTGGGTGGCGGGGGAATTGACCCTGGACGACGGGGCCCCGCCGGCACCCATCGGCGTGCCGGGACGGCCGGAACGCCCGCGCTTGGTCCCACCGCGCGACCTGCCCAAACGGGCCATCGGCAGCAACGAAGGATTCGCCGCCTTTCTCCACGCCCTGGCCCACATCGAGTTCAACGCCATCAACCTGGCCTGGGACGCGGTCTATCGCTTCCGCGGCCTGCCGCGTGATTTTTACGACGACTGGGTACGCGTGGCCCGGGAAGAGGCCGAGCATTTCAAAATGTTGGCGAACCATCTTCAGGCGCTGGGTTACCCCTACGGCCATTTCGACGCCCACGACGGACTGTGGCAGGCAGCGGTGGACACTGCCCACGACCCCCTGTGGCGCATGGCCATCGTCCCCCGGGGGCTGGAGGCCCGCGGGCTGGACGCCGGGCCACGGCTGCTGGAGAAGATCCGCGCCCGCGGCGACGAGGCCGCCCTGGCCATCATGACGCGCATCGTCGCCGAGGAGGAGGGTCACGTGGCGGTGGGCACCCGCTGGTTCCGTTATTTGTGCGAACGGCGCGGCCTGGATCCGCTGGCCACCTTCGCCCACATCCACGAGTCCTTCGGTCGCCGCCCGCAGCCGCCCTTCAATATGGCGGCGCGCCGCCGGGCCGGCTTCGCCGAGGACGAACTGGCGTGGTTGCAGGGCCATGACGCTTGACCGCGGCCTCGCCGTCGTTCTGGCCCTGCTGCTGACGGCCTGTGCCGCCCCGGTACGCGAGCCGCCCCCCGCCGAACTCACCGGCACGGTGCTGGAGTACCTGCAGGTGCAGGGCGGGCGGGAGACGGGACGCTGGCGGATCTTCGTCACCCCCCGATGGGTGCGGGTGGACCAGGGCACGAGCGCCGGCCCTTACTGGCTCCTCGACCGCCGGCGCGGACGCTGGATCGCCGTCTCCGAATCGGGGTCGCGGCGGCGTGTGACGGCCCCGGCATTGCCCCGCGCCTTCCCCTGGAAGATACGGCGGGAGCTCAGCCGTGCGGTGGGTTTCGTACCGACGGGGGCGACGGCGCTGCACCTGCGATACGAGACGGCAGGGCAGGCCTGCCTGGATGCGGTGGTCCTGCCGCAGGTTCCCGATTGGGTTCTTTCGGGGGTGCAGGCGGCGTGGCTGGCCTTGGACAAACGCCGTCCGAGTTGGTCGTCGGACGTCGGTCCATGCCGGGAAGCCCTCTCCACCGACCCTCTCGCGGGTTGGCGGGAGGGCCTACCCCTGCGCCTCTGGGACGCCGCGGGCAACGGCTGGTTCCTGGGGGATCACCGTAGCAACGCTCGCCTGCCATCATTGATCTTTCAATGACGTGCGGTTGATCCCTAATAAAACCTATAGGTCGTGAAACAGCATCGACGCTGAGCGGCGCGAGGCGTGGCACTGCCGCACGTCGATTCAATCCAGGAACAGGTGACGCAGGAGGAGTTGCAGGTTGCGGCGGTCGCGGTATTCGTTCACGTCCAGGTGGAAGGCGGCGTGCACGCAGGCGCCTTCCTCGGGCAGGGTATCGTGGTGGTCGGCGTAGCCGAAGAGGATGGCGTCCACCGGCATCCCTCCGTTCATGTGGCGGAGGGTGAGTTTCAGGTGCCGGTCCTTGAGCAGGCGCCGCTGGCAGACCTCGAAGCGGTCGTCGAACAGGGGTTCGGGAAAGGCCTGCCCCCACGGGCCGCCGCTGCGCAGGGCCTCGGCACTCTCCAGGGTGAGTTCGGCGGGGGAGACGGGGCCGTCGCTTTCGATCACGCCGTGTAGTTGTTCGGGGGCGAGGTGACGCCGTACCTCGGCGTCGAAGGCGGCCTGGAAGGCCTCCAGGTCGTCGGCGTCCAGGCTCAGGCCGGCGGCCATGGCGTGGCCGCCGAATTTGTTGAGCAGGCCCGGGTGGCGGGTGGCCACCGCGTCCAGCACGTCGCGGATGTGGACCCCGGGTACGGAACGGGCGGAGCCCTTGATCTCGCCGTCCTCACCGGGGGCGAAGGCGATCACCGGCCGGTGCAGGCGCTCTTTGATGCGCGAGGCGAGGATGCCGATCACTCCCTGATGCCAGTGGGGCTCGAACAGGCACAGGCCGAAGGGCAGGTCTCCCGCCTGGAGGAGTTGGGCCACCTGTTCGCCGGCGTCCACTTTCATTTCCTCTTCGATGCGTCGCCGTTCGCGGTTCAGGGCGTCGAGGCTGCGGGCCAGGGGGCGGGCGCTGTCCAGGTCCGGGGCGAGGAGGCATTGGATGCCGATGGTCATGTCTTCCAGACGCCCGGCGGCATTGAGGCGGGGGCCGACGACGAAGCCGAAGTCGGCCGCCGTGACGCGCCGGTGGTCACGCCCGGCCACTTCCAGAAGGGCGAGGATGCCGGGGCTGCAGTGGCCGGCGCGCACCCGTTTGAGGCCCTGGCTCACGAGGATGCGGTTGTTGTGGTCGAGGGGCACCACGTCGGCCACTGTGCCCAGGGCCACGAGGTCCAGGAGGTCCCCCAGGCGCGGCTCGGGGAGGCCCCGTCGGGCGAACCAGCCGTCGGCGCGCAGGCGCGCGCGCAGGGCGCTGAGGACGTAGAAGATCACCCCCACGCCAGCCAGGTTCTTGGACGGGAAGGGGTCACCGGGTTGGTTGGGGTTGACGATGGCCTCGGCCTCGGGGAGGCGCTCGCCGGCCAGGTGGTGGTCGGTGACCAGGACCCGCATCCCCAGTTCGTGCGCCCGTTGGACGCCGGCCAGGCTGGCGATGCCGTTGTCCACGGTGACGAGGAGGTCAGGCCGCCGCTCCGCGGCCTTTTCGACGATGGCCGGGGTCAGCCCGTAGCCGTAGCGGAAACGGTCGGGGACGAGGAAGTCCACCTGGGCGCCCATGGCCCGCAGGCCCTTCACCGCCACCGCCGAGGCGGTGGCGCCGTCGGCGTCGAAATCGCCCACCACCAGGATGGACTCGTTCCGGGACAGGGCCTCGGCCAGCAGTCCAGTGGCGGCGTCGATGCCCTTGAGGTCGTGGTAGGGCAGGAGATGGGCGAGACCGTCCTCCAGTTCGCTGGCGTCGGCCACCCCACGGTGGGCATAGACCCGCGCCAGCAGGGGGGGCAGGTGGGGG
>WFVN01000053.1 GCA_015491615.1 Gammaproteobacteria bacterium | reverse complement strand
GTGAGACGGTGACCGTGACCGTGTCGTCGGCTTCGCCCACGGAATAAGTCTCGGCCGAAAAGCCCAATATCCCCGTTTGGGCGGGTGCGCTGCCATACTCGTAAGCGCCGATGTCACAAACGCCGTCGGAGCGATGGTAATAACGTTGATCAATCGGGTTGAAAGCGGCACAGGCGACCGTATTGCCGGCATCGATGGCAGGACTCGCGTCTTGCAGCGCCATGGTTCTGGTGAAGCCGCCATTGTCCGCCAACGGGGACAATAGTGGATCGGTATCGATTTGGTCGCCTTCCACCCCGAGCCCGCAAGTGGCATCGGAACTCAGGTTGTAACCCAGCGTAGTCAGGTCACCGCCACAGTTCTTGCCGTTCACAGGATCGGCGATGATAGTATTGTTCAATCGAATGATGCCGTTTCGGTTGTATATGTTGCTGGCTGTATCTACGGGTGATGCGTTGCCGGCCACCGTGGAATGTATCAGCTCTATGGTGTTGTTGCCGTTGGTGTTCTGATACAAGCCACCGCCTTCGACATCGGCGGTATTTCCTGAAATAGTGAGGTTATGGAAGGTGTGGCCGCCGGAAACATTATAAATTCCACCGCCATGCTGGGCGCTGTTGCCTGATATCTCCGAATTTCTCAAAATTAGATTTGATGACCAGACCGGAAGATACACCCCCCCACCCAAGCTTCCTGCGACATTGTCTGCAATGATCGTGTCGACAATGGAACCCACGCTGGACGAGGGGATGTTGATATAAAGTGCACCTCCTTCGTTGGTCGACTGATTTTGTCTGAAAGCAGATTTCCTTATTCTCAATATGGAATAGGAAAATATAGCACCGCCTCTGACGGCGCTGTTTTGTGTGAAACGACTATCGAAAATATCTGTCACTCCTCCTACGACGTTTAGGGCGCCGCCATAGCCTGATTCGTTTGCTGAGAAAGACGAATTGGCAATCGATAAAATGTCACGGTTGTTTTGGTATATGGCAGCTCCTTGTCCTGCTTTGTTTTCCGTGAAGCTGCTGTTCTCTATGGTTGCGCTGCCTCCATTTAGGATCAAAGCGGCACCGTTGCCGTTGGACGAGCTGGAGTCATTCGAAGAAAATAAGGAGTTTTTGATCTTCAAATCACCCGAGCTGTAAACGCCCTGGAAATTGTTTCTTATGCGTGAGTTACTTATGGAAAGTGCGCCTTTGCTCATCAGGGCGACCGAGTTTGTGCCCGCTTCCGTCAGAGTGACGTCGTCCAGAAAAAGGTTGCCTTCGTTGTAAATCAGTGCGCCATCACGAGATTTCAGCCCCTGGGTCAGGGTCAATTGATTGATCTTCACTACTGGCTGGCCGCCGTCCTCCTTCTCCAGTATGGAGAAGATACGGAATTTGTTGGCGTTGCCGGTGAGAATCGTCGTGTCCGCGCTCTCTCCAGTGATGGTCAAATCGTCGAGGATGTCCAAGTCGCCCTCGGCAGCCGAATCTTCGCCGTTGCCACCCAGGGCCAAGGTGTATGTCCCGGATGGGATGACGATCTCGTCGGGCCCGTCCAGAGCATTGGCCTCCATGATGGCCGCGCGGAGAGTGCAATTTCCTCCCAGGGTGGCACACACCCCGTCTCCGGGCTCTGCGTCTGCCCCATCGAAAGTTTCACCCACGGTGAATACGGCTGCATTTGGGCTTGCAGTGACGGCAAACGAGAATATACATAACAAAGTCATTTTATTGTATTTTTTCATGCGTCATCACCTTGTTCATGTTTTCGGTGTGGGTGGTTACGTACATGGACGCCTATACATTCTCACGTTCGGGGTGAGGAGGCGTTTCTCCGGAGCGGAGGCACTTTGGCTTCTTTGAAATACCGGCGCGCGGGCGTATGACTAATACTGCCAGAGAAGGGGTTCGAAGTAAATTTTACATTGATGGATTTTTGTTCTTGATGATCCAATGCACATGATCACGGATCAGCTATGTTTTCCGTGTCCGGTGTGGTAGGGGTGTCGTCGGAGGTGAATGATATTTGAGCCAAGCGTGGATTATTCCAACGTTCGACAAATGGATACGAGGGGAATCTCGAGCTGATTGTCTGAATGACTTGCGTCCGTCGATACCCAAACCGCCCATCCCATAGTGACTCTCAGGGTTGGATGCCGAGGGGCGGAAGGGTCCACCTTGTCAAGGTTAAGGGGCTTGAGTACCATGCGCGTTTCCCGTCAGCACGGAGTTTCCCCCATGTTTCACGGCAGTATGGTGGCCCTGGTCACGCCCATGCACGCAGACGGCGGGCTGGACTGGGAGGCCCTGGAACGGCTGGTGGAATTCCATGTGGAGAACGGCACCGACGCCATCGTCGCGGTGGGTACCACCGGCGAGTCGGCCACCCTCGATGAGGCGGAGCATTGCCAGGTGATCCGCTTCGTGGTGGAAAAGGTGCGCGGGCGCCTGCCGGTCATCGCCGGTACCGGTTCCAACTCCACCCGCGAGGCCATCGACCTCACCCGCTGCGCCATGGAGGCCGGGGCCGACGCCTGTCTGCTGGTCACCCCCTATTACAACAAGCCCACCCAGGAGGGACTGTACCGCCACTACAAGGCCGTCGCCGAGGCGGTGGCCATCCCCCAGATCCTCTACAACGTTCCCGGGCGCACGGCGGTGGACCTGCTGCCGGAGACGGTGGCGCGCCTGGCCCCCATCGCCAACATCGTCGGCATCAAGGAGGCCAGCGGTTCGGTGGAGCGGGTGCACGAGATCCTCGAGCGCTGCGACGGCGCCTTGGAGGTGTACAGCGGCGACGACGCCCTCGCCCTGGACACCGTCGCCGCCGGCGGCAAGGGCGTCATCTCGGTCACCGCCAACGTCGCCCCCGCCGCCATGCACCGGGCCATGGCCGAGGCCCTGGCCGGGGAAATGGAGGCGGCGCGACGTACCAACGCGCCCCTGGAGGGCCTGCACAAGGCCCTGTTCTGCGAATCCAACCCTATTCCGGTGAAGTGGGCCCTGCAGCGCATGGGACTCATCGGCCCCGGCATCCGCCTGCCCCTCACCCCCCTGGCCGAGTCCTGCCACGACACGGTCCTGCAAGCGATGGAGGCCGCGGGCATCCATGTCTGATCACTTCCGCCGCGCCGCCCTGGGCCTGCTCCTGCTCGCCCTCGGCGCCTGCTCCACCCCCACCGTGCTCTACCAGCACGACCGCCTGGCGCCGCCGTTGGAAGTGCCGCCCGACCTCACCCAGCCGCAGGAGAAGGGCGACTTCGCCATCCCCCAGATCGGCCGCCTGTGGGCGGAGAAGATGGGGCTGGAGGACGAGAACAGCATCCAGGTGCGCCGCGACGGCCGTCTGCGCTGGCTGGTGTTCCAGGGTGACCCGCGCTGGTTGTGGCAGCGGGTGCACGATTTCTGGATCGACGAGGGGGTGGGCCTGGCCTGGGAAGACCGCAAGTTGGGCATCCTGGAGACCCGCTGGATCACCAACCCCGACTCGCGCTTCGCCCGTGACCGCTACCGCATGCGGGTGGAGCCCGGCGAGGCCGAGGGCACCGTGTGGCTGTTCCTCACCCACCGCGGCGTCAACGAGGTCTTCGTGGACGAGGAGAACGAGGTGGGGCGCGTCTGGGGCAGCGACTTCAACGACCCGGAGCTGGAAGTGGAGGTGATGGGCCGCTTCTTGGAGTTCCTAGGGGTGAGCAAGGGGCGCGTGCAGGCCCTCAAGGACGAGGCACGGCGCCCGGCCCCCGAGGCCCGCCGGGAAGGGGAGGCCCTCTACCTGCCCGAGCCCCCGGCGCGGGCCTGGCTGCTCATCGGCCTGGCCCTGGACCGCCTCGGCCTGCGGGTGCAGGCGGCCGACCGCCGGGCCCTGGATTACCGGGTGCAGGCGTCCGGTGCCGGCCTGCGCGCCCAGGTGGGGCAGCTCCTCGGCGAGCATGCCGCTGTCCCCCTGACCCTGCGCGTGGAGGCCGACCCCCAGGGCGGCAGCCGGGTGCGGCTCGGCGAAGGGTGGGGCAAGGCACAGCGGCGGCAACTGCTGGACGGCATCCTCGCCCGCCTGGGCTGAGCCCGTGCGCTTCGCCCACCTGGCCAGCGGCAGCCGCGGCAACGCCCTGGTGGTGAGCCACGGCGGCACCCACGTCCTGGTGGACTGCGGCCTCTCCCTGCGTCGCGTCACCTGCCGCCTGGCCGAACTGGGGCTGGCGCCGGAGGTCTTGGCGGCGATCCTGGTCACCCATGAACACGGCGACCACGCCAGCGGCGTCCGGCGTCTGGCCGAGGCGCACAGCATCCCCGTCTTCGCCAGCGCCGGCACGGCGCGGGCCGCGGGCCTGGAGGACCTCCTCGCCGGCGAGCCGCTGCACGCCGAGCGTCCCTTCACCGTGGGCGAGTTGGAGATCCACCCCTACACCGTGCCCCACGACGCCCGCGAGCCGCTGCAATTCGTCTTCGGCGACGGACGCCGCCGCCTGGGAGTGCTCACCGATTGCGGCCACCCCACCCCCCACGTACGGGCGGCGCTGGACGGCTGCCACGCCCTGGTCCTGGAGTGCAACCATGACCCGGAGGCCCTCGCCCAGGGCAGTTATCCACCGCCGGTGAAGGCGCGCGTGGGGGGCGACTGGGGCCACCTCAGCAACCCCCAGGCGGCAGCCCTGCTGACGCGCTTGGATACTACCGCCCTGCGCCACGTGGTGGCGGCGCACCTCAGCGAACGGCACAATACGCCCCAGCAGGCCAGGCGGGCCCTGGCCGCGTCGCTGGATTGCCCGCCCGAGGAGATCCACGTCGCCTGCCAGGACGGGGGCACGCCGTGGCTGGATTTGAACTGAGAGAAGAGACGCACCCCATGAACGAGTCCATCGAAAAGCGCGAACTCATCAACCGCGGCAAGGCCAAGTCGGTGTACGCCACCGATGACCCCGACCGCCTCATCCTGGAGTTCCGCGACGACACCTCTGCCTTCGACGGCGCCAAGACCGCGCAACTGGCCGGCAAGGGGGTGATCAACAACCGCTTCAACGCCTTCATCATGGAGCGCCTGGAGGCGGCCGGCATCCCCACTCACTTCGAGCGTCTCCTCTCCGACCACGAATCCCTGGTCAAGCGCTTGGACATGTTTCCCATCGAATGCGTGGTGCGCAACCTCACCGCCGGCAGCATCTGTCGCCGCCTGGGAGTGCCCGAGGGCATGGACCTGGAGCCGCCGGTGTTCGAGTTCTTCCTCAAGAACGACGAACTCCACGACCCGATGATCAACGAGTACCACATTCGCGCCTTCCACTGGGCCACCGACGCACAGGTGGCGGCCATGAAGGACCTCACCTTCCGCGTCAACGAAGTGCTCAAAAAGCTGTTCGCCGACGCCGGCCTGTTGTTGGTTGACTACAAACTGGAGTTCGGCGACTACCACGGCCAAGTGGTGCTGGGGGACGAATTCACTCCCGACGGCTGCCGCCTGTGGGACGCCAAGACGCGCGCCAAGCTGGACAAGGACCGCTTTCGCCAGGGCCTCGGCGGCGTGGTGGAGGCCTACCAGGAAGTGGCCCGGCGCATCGGCGTCCCTCTCGACTGAAACCATGCACACCAAGGAACACCCCATGCTCGTCCTCGAAGGCCCCGCCGCCCTCACCGAATTCCGCCGCCGCCGTCTCCTGGAACAGGTCCAGGCGCGCGTCCCGCGGGTGCGTGACCTCAGCGCCCGCCACCTCCACTTCGTCTCCCTGGACCGACGCCTGGAGGCGGACGAGCGGCGTCTGCTGGAAGACATCCTCGCCTACGGCGATCCCATCGACGAGGTGAGCGGGGAGGAGATCCTCGTCCTCCCACGCCTGGGCACCGTCACCCCCTGGTCCAGCAAGGCCACCGACATCCTCCACGTGTGCGGCTTGGTGGCGGTGGAACGGGTGGAGCGGGGCACCCGCTACCGCCTGCGCGTGGACGGCCCGACCCTGAGCGAGGCGGAGCGGGACGCCGTCCTTCCTTTCCTCCACGACCGCATGACCGAACAGCCGGTGGCGGAGGTGGACGACGCCCAGGCCCTGTTCATGCAGGCCGAGCCCCGCCCCCTCACCACCATCGACCTCCTCGAAGGGGGGTGCGCCGCCCTGGAGGCGGCCAACCGCCAGCTCGGCCTGGCCCTGGCCGAGGACGAGATGGACTACCTGGTGGAGAACTACCGCGCCCTGGGCCGCAACCCCACCGACGTGGAGTTGATGATGTTCGCCCAGGCCAACTCCGAACACTGCCGCCACAAGATCTTCAACGCCCGCTGGATCATCGACGGCCGACCCCAGGACCTGAGCCTGTTCCAGATGATCCGTCACACCCACGAAAAGCATCCGGGGCGCGTCCTCTCCGCCTACAAGGACAACGCCGCCGTCATCGAGGGCTTTCCCGCCGGGCGCTTCTACCCGCGCCCCAACACCCGCGACTACGACTACTTCCTCGAGGACGTGCACATCCTCATGAAGGTGGAGACCCACAACCACCCCACCGCCATCTCCCCCCACCCCGGGGCTGGCACCGGCGCCGGCGGGGAGATCCGCGACGAAGGGGCCACCGGGCGCGGCGCCAAGCCCAAGGCCGGCATCGCCGGCTTCGCCGTCTCCAACCTGCGCCTGCCCGACCTGCCCCAGCCCTGGGAGGTGGACCACGGCAAGCCGGGGCGCATCCGCTCGGCCCTGGACATCATGATCGAGGGGCCCATCGGCGCCGCCGCCTACAACAACGAGTTCGGCCGTCCCAACCTGGGCGGCTACTTCCGCACCTTCGAACTCACCGTCCCCACCGCCGACGGTCCGGAAGTGCGTGGTTATCACAAGCCCATCATGATTGCCGGCGGGGTGGGCAACATCACCCCCGAGCATGTCCACAAGGGCCGCATCCGCGGCGGTGACAAACTGGTGGTGCTGGGCGGCCCGGCCCTGCTCATCGGTCTCGGCGGCGGCGCCGCCTCCTCCATGGCCACCGGCCAGAGCGGCGAGGACCTGGACTTCGCCTCCGTGCAGAGGTCCAACCCGGAGATGGAGCGGCGCGCCCAAGAGGTCATCGACCAGTGCTGGCAACTGGGGGCGGACAACCCCATCACCTCCATCCACGACGTGGGCGCCGGCGGCCTTTCCAACGCCCTGCCGGAGCTGGTCAACGACGCCGGGCGCGGGGCGCGCATCGAGCTGCGCGCCATCCCCTGCGACGACCCGTCCATGTCGCCCATGGAGATCTGGTGCAACGAGGCCCAGGAGCGCTATGTCCTCGCCATTGCCCCCGAGCGCCTGGCCCGCTTCGAGGCCATCTGCGCGCGCGAGCGCTGCCCCTACGCGGTGGTGGGGGAGGCCACCGACGGCATCGAGGAACAGCGCCTGGTGGTGGGCGACGCCCTGTTCGACAACCTGCCCGTGGACCTGCCCATGGACGTGCTCCTGGGCAAGCCCCCGAAGATGCTCCGCGACGTGCGCCATCGGCCGCCGGTGAAGCGCCCCTTCGACACCGGCATCGTGCCCCTGCGCGAGGCGGTCTACCGGGTCCTGCAACTGCCCACGGTGGCTGACAAGACCTTCCTCATCACCATCGGCGACCGCTCCGTCACCGGCTTGGTGGCGCGCGACCAGATGGTGGGCCCCTGGCAGGTGCCGGTGGCCGACGTGGCGGTCACCGCCACTGCCTTCGATGCCGTCACCGGCGAGGCCATGGCCATGGGCGAACGGCCCCCGGTAGCCCTCCTGGACCCGGCCGCCAGCGCCCGCCTGGCGGTGGGCGAGGCCCTCACCAACCTGGCCGCCGCCGACATCGCCGACGGCCTTTCGCGCGTCGTCCTCTCCGCCAACTGGATGGCCGCCTGCGGCCACCCCGGCGAGGACGCCGCCCTCTACGACGCCGTGCGCGCGGTGGGCATGGAGCTGTGCCCCGCCCTCGGCATCAGCATCCCCGTGGGCAAGGACTCCCTGTCCATGAAGACCGTGTGGCGGGACGAGCAGGGCCAGGAGCGGGCGGTGATCTCGCCCTTGTCCCTCAACGTCACCGCTTTCGCCCCGGTGGGTGACGTGCGCCGCACCCTCACCCCGGTGCTGGACGGGTCCATCGAGTCCGACCTCATCCTCATCGACCTGGGCAAGGGCCAGAACCGCATCGGCGCCTCCGCCCTCACCCAGGTGTACGGGGAGGTGGGCGCCACGCCGCCGGACCTGGACGACCCGCAGTGCTTCAAGGCCTTCTTCGAGACGCTCCAGGACCTCAACCGCCGCGGCCTGGTGCGCGCCTACCACGATCGCTCCGACGGCGGCCTGCTGGCGACCCTGGCGGAGATGGCCTTCGCCAGTCACCTGGGGCTGGACATCGACCTCGACCCCCTCACCGAGGACGACCCGGTGGCCGCCCTCTTCGCCGAGGAGCTGGGGGCGGTGATCCAGGTGGACCACCGTGACACCGAGGAGGTCCTCGCCTGGCTCCACGACGCCGGCCTGGGGCGCTACAGCCACGTCATCGGCGCCCCCACCGCCGAGCACGACCGACTGCGCATCCGCTTCGCCGGCGAGGTCCTCCTCGACGAGGCGCGCATCGACCTGCAGCGGGCCTGGTCCGCCACCTCCCACCAGATCCAGCGCCTGCGCGACGACCCCGAGTGCGCCGACGAGGCCTACGACCGCATCCTCGACGGCGCCGACCCGGGCCTCTCCGCCGAACTCAGCTTCGACCCGGACGAGGACATCGCCGCCCCCTACATCAACACCGGCGCCCGCCCGAAGGTGGCCGTGCTGCGCGAGCAGGGGGTGAACGGCCAGGTGGAAATGGCCGCCGCCTTCCACCGCGCCGGCTTCGAGCCGGTGGACGTGCACATGCACGACATCCTCGCCGGCGCCGTCCACCTGGAGCGCTTCCAGGCCCTCGCCGCCTGCGGCGGCTTCTCCTACGGGGACGTGCTCGGCGCCGGCCGCGGCTGGGCCCAGTCCATCCGCCACCACCCGCGCGCCCGCGACCAGTTCGCCGCCTTCTTCGCCCGCCCCGACACCCTCACCCTGGGGGTGTGCAACGGTTGCCAGATGCTCGCCCAGCTCAAGGACCTCATCCCCGGCGCCGGCCACTGGCCGGAACTGGTGCGCAACCGCTCCGAACAGTTCGAGGCGCGCCTGGTGATGGTGGAAGTGCTGGAGAGCCCATCCGCCTTCCTCGCCCCCATGGCCGGATCCCGCCTGCCGGTGGTGGTGGCCCACGGCGAAGGGTGCGCACGCTTCGACGACCTCGAGGCCCCCGCCCGTCTCCTGCGCCGGGGCCTCGCCCCCCTGCGCTACCTGGACCACTACGGCCATCCCACCGAGGTCTATCCCATGAACCCCAACGGCTCGCCCCTGGGGCTCACCGGCTTCACCTCCGAAGACGGCCGCGCCACCATCATGATGCCGCATCCGGAACGCCTGTTCCGCGCCGTGCAGTACAGTTGGCGGCCACCCGAATGGCAGGAAGACGGCCCCTGGCTGCGCATGTTCCGCGCCGCCCGCGCCTGGTTGGGGTGAGAGAAACGGAAAAGGCCCTTCCGGGCCTTTTCCAGGACGTCGGCGGGGCATTCACGCCCCGCCTCGCCGGACCGCTCAGTGTGACTTGAGGAACTGGCGCACCAGGTGGCTCTGGCGCTCGCTCTCCTCGGCCAGGTGCGCCAGCTGGCGCTCCGTGTCCTGGGCCAGCTCCAAGGTTTCCCGCGCCGCCTCGCGCAGATGCCCCAGATGCCCTTCCACCTCCTGGGCGAGGGCATTCTGGGACTGGGCGGCGATGAAGATCTGCGCTGCCTTCTCGTGTACTCTTAACCTTCTCCAGTGACAGTCTATACTGCACTGAGAGGAGGTGGAAATGGACGCAGCGACGAAGATAGCGAAGCAGCGATTGAGCGTGCTGGAGTTGGCGGAGATACTCGGTAATGTCAGCGAGGCCTGCCGGCGTCGGGGTATGACCCGAACCCAGTTCTACGAATACAAGCGGCGTTTTCAGACGCACGGATTGGAAGGGCTCAAGGATCTGCCCCTGATTCCCAAGAGTCATCCACAGACCACGCCGCCCGAGGTGGTCCAAAAGATTCTGGAGTTGGCCCTGAAGCATCCGGCCTGGGGCTGCAACCGGTTGGAGCACTTGCTGAAAGCAGAGGGTATTTCCGTTTCGAGCGTGACGATCCAAAAGATCCTGAACGAGCATGATCTGGGC
>WFVN01000052.1 GCA_015491615.1 Gammaproteobacteria bacterium | reverse complement strand
CCGCCAGGCGCGCCCGCCAGACCCGCGCCACCGCCCCCCGGGGCAGGGCCGGGCGGATGTCGCGCCCGAGCACTTCGCCCCAGGGCGGGGCCTGGATGCCGGCCTCCTCCACTAGGGGCCAGTACCAGCGCCGGGGGTGGGGCCGGGCGAGGTTCGGAGGCAGGTCCCACTGGACCAGGTGGCGCGCCAGGGCCTCGGCTTCGTCGGCCGCCAGATCCAGGTGGGCGTTGCCGGCCATCACCAGGTGGTCGCGGTTGGGCACCAGGGACACCGGGTCGGCACGCATCCAGCGGCCCGCGGGCAACCCCTCGCCGAGGGCGCAGAGGGCCGCCAGAGGGGCGTCGTCCGGGGCGATCCCGAGGCGCCCGAGGACCCAGGCCCAGGGGCGCGCATCGGCCGAGGCCTCCCGCCGGGCGCGGCGCATCAGCGGCGCCATCCCGCTGTCGTCGGGGCGGAGCAAGGTGACGATGTCCAACGTCATGAATCCGTCGTTTGACCCGTTTTCGGAATGGGGCTACCGTACTGGGTTTGCATCGAGCTGACCAGATCCCCGTGAGCGACACCCCCGAAGAGCGTTTCGACTTCGAACAGGCCCTCGCCGAGCTGGAGGCCATCGTCCAGCGCATGGAACGGGGCGAGCTGCCCCTGGAGGAATCCCTCGCCCAATTCGAGCGCGGCGTGTGCCTGGCGCGCCAATGCCAGCGGGCCCTGGACGCGGCGGAGCAGAAGGTGGACGCCCTCATGGCGCAGGGCGACGGGGCCGACGTCCGACCCCTCGACATCGAACATGATTGATCCGCAAGGCCGCTGGGAGGTCCTGCGCGAGCGGGCGGAGGCGCGATTACGCACCTGCCTGCCCCACCAGGGCGGCGACCTGGAGCGCCTGGAATCGGCCATGGCCTACGTCCTGCTGGGGGGCGGCAAGCGGGTACGGCCGGTGCTGGTATACGCCGCCGGCGAGGCCCTGGGGGCCCCCCTGGAACACCTGGACGGCCCCGCCTGCGCGGTGGAGTGCATCCACGCCTACTCCCTCGTCCACGACGACCTACCGGCCATGGACGACGACGACCTGCGCCGCGGTCGCCCCACCTGCCACCGGGCCTACGACGAGGCCACCGCCATCCTCGCCGGCGATGCCCTCCAGGCCCTCGCCTTCCAACTCCTGGCCGACGACACCCACACCCCCCTGCCCGACGCCATCCGCCTGGCCATGACCCGCACCCTGGCGGAGGCGGCCGGGGCCGCCGGCATGGTGGGGGGGCAGGCCATCGACCTGGGAGCGGTGGGACGGACCCTGGACGAGGCACGCCTGACCCGTATGCACCGCCTCAAGACCGGCGCCCTCATCGAGGCCAGCGTCGTCCTTGGGGCCCTGGCGGCCGGTGCCGGCGAGGACGATCTCGCCCACCTGCGCCGCTATGCGCGCGCCATCGGCCTGGCCTTCCAGGTGCAGGACGACATCCTCGACGTCACCGCCAGCACCGAGGAGATGGGCAAGACTCAGGGGGCAGACGCACAAGTGGGCAAACCCACCTACGTCACCCTCCTGGGGCTGGACGGGGCGCGCAAGGCGGCGGGCGAACTGCGCGACGAGGCCCGGGAGAGCCTCGCCGCGATCCCCGGTGACACTGCCCTCCTCGCCTGGCTGGCGGACTACATCGTCCGGCGCCGCCAGTGAATGGCCCTCCAGGGGTACGCACCTTGCATCCCTTGTCCTGGCGGGCCATCATCGGAACCACTCGGGAGCTTAACGGGACCTTCATCCTGACATGACACAAGAAACCGCTTACCCCCTCCTGGAGCGCATCCACGATCCGGAGGACCTGCGCGCCCTGCCCCCCGAGGCCCTGCCGCAACTGGCGGAGGAACTGCGCCGCTTCCTGATCCACACCGTGGGCGAGACGGGCGGCCACCTGGCCGCCGGCCTGGGCACGGTGGAACTCACCATCGCCCTCCACTACGTCTACCGCACCCCCGAGGACCGCATCGTCTGGGACGTGGGCCACCAGACCTACCCCCACAAGATCCTCACCGGGCGACGCGAACGCATGGCCACCCTGCGCCAGCGCCACGGCATCGCCGGTTTCCCCAAACGCGAGGAGAGCCCCTACGACGCCTTCGGCGTGGGCCACTCCAGCACCTCCATCTCCGCCGCCCTGGGGATGGCCCTGGCGGCCAAGGCCAAGGGTGAGGACCGGCGCGCGGTGGCCGTCATCGGCGACGGCGCCATGACCGCCGGCATGGCCTTCGAAGCCCTCAACCACGCCGGCGACACCGAGGCCGACCTGCTCGTCATCCTCAACGACAACGAAATGTCCATCTCCCCCAACGTGGGCGGCCTCTCCAACTACTTCGCCAAGGTTCTCTCCGGGCGCCTCTACAGCACCATGCGCGAGGGTAGCAAGAAGGTCCTCAAGGCCATGCCCACGGTGTGGGAGCTGGCGCGCCGGGCGGAGGAACACGTCAAGGGCATGGTCGTCCCCGGCACCCTGTTCGAGGAACTGGGCTTCAACTACATCGGCCCGGTGGACGGCCACGACCTGCCCACCCTCGTCACCACCCTGCGCAACCTGCGCCAGCTCAAGGGCCCCCAGTTCCTGCACATCGTCACCCGCAAGGGCAAGGGCTACGCCCCGGCGGAGGCCAACCCCTGCAAGTACCACGGCGTCACCCCCTTCGACCCGGCCACCGGGGCCATGAAACAGAGCGCGCCGGCCCCCGGCCCCACCTACACCCAGGTCTTCGGCGACTGGATCTGCGACATGGCCGCGCGCGATGCGCGCCTGGTGGGCATCACCCCGGCCATGCGCGAGGGCTCCGGCCTGGTGGAATTCTCCCAGCGCTTCCCCGACCGCTACCACGACGTGGGCATCGCCGAACAACACGCCGTGACCCTCGCCGCCGGCCTCGCCTGCGAGGGCCTCAAGCCGGTGGTGGCCATCTACTCCACCTTCCTCCAGCGCGCCTACGACCAGCTGGTGCACGACGTGGCCCTCCAGGACCTGCCGGTGCTGTTCGCCATCGACCGCGCCGGGTTGGTGGGCGCGGACGGCCCGACCCACGCCGGCAACCTGGATCTCAGCTTCCTGCGCTGCGTGCCGGGGATGGTGATCATGGCCCCGGCGGACGAGAACGAATGCCGGCGCATGCTCACCACCGGTTTCCTCCACGACGGTCCCGCCGCGGTGCGCTATCCCCGCGGCCGCGGCCCCGGGGTGGCGGTGGACGAAGCCTTGGAGCCCCTGCCCATCGGCCGCGCCCAGATCCGCCGCAGCGGCCGGCGCCTGGCCATCCTCGCCTTCGGCTCCATGGTCGCCCCCGCCGAGATCGCCGGCGAGCGCCTGGACGCCACCGTGGTCAACATGCGCTTCGTCAAGCCCCTGGACGAGGACCTCCTGGCGCAGCTCGCCCTGGAACACGACCACCTGGTGACGGTGGAGGAGAACGTCGTCGCCGGCGGCGCCGGCAGCGCCGTCAACGAATGGATGGCCGCCCAGCCCCGGCCCCTGCCCATCCTCAACCTGGGCCTGCCCGACGCCTTCGTCCCCCACGGCGACCCCGCCGGCCTGCTGCGCGAACTGGGCCTCGACGCCGACGGCATCGAACGGCGCATCCGTCGCTGGCTGCAGACCC
>WFVN01000051.1 GCA_015491615.1 Gammaproteobacteria bacterium | reverse complement strand
CTGGTGGACCGCATCGTCGCCGTGGTGAACGACGACGTCATCACCCAGAACGAGCTGCAGGCGGCCATGGACGACGTGATCCGCCAACTGCGCGCGCGCGGCATCCCCCTGCCGCCGCGCAAGATCCTCGAACGCCAGGTCCTGGAACGGGAGATCGTGCGCCGCATCCAGTTGCAACTGGCCGAACAGATGCGCATCCGCGTCGCCGACTCGGAGATGGTCGCCACCCTCGACCGCATCGCCCGCGACAACGGCATGACCATCGACCAACTGCACGACACCCTGGTGGCCCAGGGCATCGACTACCCCCGCTACGTGCAGGGCATCAAGGAGGAGATGATCATCGCCCGCCTGCAGCGGCGCGAGGTGCTCTCCCGCATCCAGGTGAGCGACCGGGAGGTGGACAACTACCTGGCCACCCAGGCGGTGCAGGGCAACCTGGACGAGGAGTACCACCTCGCCCACATCCTCGTCTCCGTGCCCGAAGCCGCCTCCCCGGAACAGATCGAGCAGGCGCGTCGCAAGGCCGAATCCCTCCTCCGCCGCCTGCGCGAGGGGGCCGACTTCCAGCAACTGGCCATCGCCGAATCGGACGCCCAGGACGCCCTCGAGGGCGGTGACCTGGGCTGGCGCAAGCTGGGCCGCATTCCCACCCTGTTCGCGCGCGAACTGGTGCGCATGCAGCCCGGCGAGATCCGCGGTCCCCTGCGTTCCGCCGCCGGCTTCCACATCATCAAGCTACTGGGCAAGCGCAGCCCCAAGGTGCAGCCGGTGACGCAGACGCATGTGCGCCACATCCTCATCAAGCCCAACGAACTGCGCGACGAGGCCGAGGTCCTCGCCCGTCTGCGGCGCCTCAAGGCGCGCATCGAAGGGGGCGAGGACTTCGCCGAACTGGCGCGCCAGAACAGCGAGGACCCGGGCAGCGCCGCCAAGGGCGGCGACCTGGGCTGGGTCTCCCCCGGCGAGCTGGTGCCCGAGTTCGAGCGGGTGATGAACGGCCTCGCCCCGGGCGAGGTGAGCCAGCCCTTCCAGACCCCCTTCGGCTGGCACATCGCCCAGGTGGTGGGCCGCCGGCAAGTGGAGGACGGCGAGGAACAGCGCCGCCGCCAGGCGCGCGAGGCGATCCGCCAGCGCAAGGCCCAGGAGGCCCTGGAAGCATGGCTGCGACGCCTGCGCGACGAGGCCTACGTGGAGATCCGCCCCGACCCATGACCCCCCTCCTGGTCACCCCCGGCGAACCGAGCGGCATCGGCCCCGACCTCACCCTCGTCCTGGCGGGCGAGCCCTGGGATCGCCCCTGGGCGGCGGTGGCCGATCCCGACCTGCTGGCGCGCCGTGCCGAGCGGCTGGGCCTGGACATCGCCCTCGAACCCTGGCGCCCGGGCCGGCCGGCCCACAGCGGCTGCGGGCGCCTGGCCGTCCTTCCCGTGCCCCTGGCCAGGCGCGAGCGCCCCGGCCACCCGGACCCGGCCAACGCCCGCTACGTCCTCGCCACCCTCGACGCGGCGGTGGACGCCTGCCTCGCCGGCGCGGCGGCGGCCCTGGTCACCGGCCCCGTGCACAAGGGCGTCATCAACGAGGCCGGCATCCCCTTCACCGGCCACACCGAATACCTGGCCGAACGCTGCGGCGTGGAGCGGGTGGTGATGATGCTCGCCACCGAGGGACTGCGCGTGGCCCTGGCCACCACCCACCTGCCCCTCGCCCGGGTCCCCGCGGCCATCACCCGCGAGGGCCTCGCCGAGACCCTGCGCATCCTCGACGCCGACCTGCGCCGCCGCTTCGGCATCGACCGCCCGCGCATCCTCGTCTGCGGCCTCAACCCCCACGCCGGCGAGGGCGGCCACCTGGGGCACGAGGAGCGGGAGGTCATCGAACCGGTCCTGGAGACCCTGCGCCAGGAGGGCCTGAACCTGATCGGCCCCCTGCCCGCCGATACCCTGTTCACCCCCACGCACCTGGACGGCGCCGACGCCGTCCTCGCCATGTACCACGACCAGGGCCTGCCGGTGCTCAAGTACAAGGGCTTCGGCAACGCCATCAACGTCACCCTCGGCCTGCCCATCGTCCGCACCTCGGTGGACCACGGCACCGCCTGCCCCCTGGCCGGCAGCGGCCGCGCGCGCCCGGACAGCCTGCGCCTGGCCCTGGTCACCGCCGCGCAGATGGCCGCGCGCCCATGAATGGGCACCGCCCGCGCAAGCGCTTCGGCCAGAACTTCCTCCACGACCGGGGGGTGATCGAGCGCATCCTCCAGGCCGCCCGCCCGCGCCCCGACGACCGCTTCGTGGAGATCGGCCCCGGCCTGGGAGCCCTCACCCGGCCGCTCCTGGAACGGGTCGGGCGCCTGGACCTGGTGGAGCTGGACCGCGACCTGGTGCGCCACCTGCGCGAGACCCTGGCATCGGACCCGCGCGTGACCCTGCACCCGGCCGATGCCCTCGCCTTCGATTTCGCCGCCCTGGCCGCCCCCGGCCAGCGCCTGCGGATCATCGGTAACCTCCCCTACAACATCTCCACGCCGCTCATCTTCCACCTCCTCGACCAGCGCCACGCCATCGAGGACATGCTGTTCATGCTGCAAAAGGAGGTGGTGGACCGCCTCGCCGCCACCCCGGGCGGCAAAACCTACGGGCGATTGTCGGTGATGGTCCGGGCGGCCTGCCGGGTGGAGCCCCTGTTCCGCGTCCCCCCCGGGGCCTTTCGCCCGCCCCCCAAGGTGGACTCGCGCATCGTCCGCCTCGTCCCCTTCGAGAGTCCCCCCTTCGAGGTGGGCGACCCGACCCTGTTCGCGCGCCTGGTGGCGGCCGCCTTCGCCCAGCGCCGCAAGACCCTGCGCAACACCTTGAAAGGCCTGGCCGACGAAGCCGACCTGGCGGCCTGTGGCATCCCCCCCACGGCGCGTGCCGAGACCCTGCCGCCGGAGCGCTACGGCGCCCTCGCCCGCCGCCTGAGCGGCAAGGGCTGACGACGGACGAAGGAAATTCGGGACGAAAAAAAGCGCCGCCGGAGAACCGGCGGCGTCAAAGGCTCTGTCGAGCCTGCGTGCACTCACCCCATGTGCGCCCCGGAGGTGGGGCGCGGGACCACCGGGGGATGGCGGTCGCTGGAATACATTCAAGAACCGTTCCACATCGAACCGGGTCTGCGCATTCCCGCTCTGGCGGAAATCCCATCCTCCCCCTCGTTCCGCCCGCCTCGGCATCCGACCGCTGATCCTGGGCTCGCCCTGCGTGGCCACGGAGCCCCTCGATTCGGGGTGGCCGACTCCAGGCCCGCCCGTCACCGAATTGACTATATTGACCGGAAACGTCGAATTCCAGACACGAGACGCCGACGGCTTGGCGCACCCGCGCGCGCCCTTCAGGGGCGATCGAGCATGCGTGCCAGGCGATCGGCAGGAACGTAGCCGGTGATCATTTCTCCGTCTTCCAGGAGCAGTGTGGGGGTGCCGGTGACGCCCACCGCGCGCGCCGCGGCCATGTGTTCGTCCACCGGGTTGTCGCATTGGGCGCGAGGCAGCTTTTCGCCGTTCTTGGCGCGTGTGATGGCCGCCTTGCGGTCCTTGGCGCACCACGCGGAGACGGCCTTGAAATACGATTCGGTGAACTTGCCGGTACGCGGGAAGGCGAGGTAGCGGATCTCGATACCGCGGTCCAGGTAAGTATCGATCTCCCGGTGCAGCTTGCGGCAGTAGCCGCAGTCCACGTCGGTGAAGATGGTGACCACGTGCTTCACCGGCCCGTCGGGCTCGAACACGATCATGTCCTTCTCGTCGAGGCCGGCGAGAAGCTTGGCGCGCTGCTGCTTGCGGGTTTGCTCGGTGAGGTTGGCCATCGCCCGCAGGTCCAGGAGATCACCCTGGATGAGGTAGTGGCCGTCGCCGGTGACGTAATAGACCTGGCCGCCATAGACCACTTCGTAGAGCCCGTTCAGGGGCGTCGGACGGATCACGTCCGGGCGGTCATCGGGAATGATCTGGGAGAGGCGTTTTTCGATGGTGGCGATGTCTTCGGCCTGGCCGGCGAGCACGGGGGCGACGGCGACCAGGGCGAGGAAAACGAGAACGAAAGTGCGTACGGTCACGGAACGGCTCCTGGATGGTTGATCGGACGATTATGCCACGTCTCGGCCCTTGGACCGCCGCCGACGTCATTCGCTCCCTCAACCGCGCGGGTGATGGCGACGGTGGATGGCGGCCAGACGGACCCGGGCCACATGGGTGTAGATCTGGGTGGTAGAGATATCGGCATGACCAAGCAGCATCTGAACGGTGCGCAGGTCGGCGCCGTGGTGCACCAGGTGGGTGGCGAAGGCATGGCGCAGGGTGTGCGGGGAGAGGGGGCGGCCGATGCCGGCGTGGCGGGCATAGCGCTTGACGAGCTGCCAGAAGGCCTGGCGCGTCATGGGGCCGCCGCGGCGGGTGACGAACAGGGCCTCGGCGGGGCGCCCGCCGAGGATTTCCCCCCGCCCCTCGCGCAGGTAGCGGGCCACCCAGTCCAGGGCCTCCTCCCCCAGGGGAACGAGACGCTCGCGCCCCCCTTTGCCGCGTACCCGCACCACCCCCTGGCCGCGCTGGAGCTGGTCGGCGCGCAGGGTCACCAGCTCGGAGACGCGCAGGCCGGTGGCGTAGAGGACTTCCAGCATGGCACGGTCGCGCAGGCCCAGAGGCGTGGTGACGTCGGGGGCACGCAGGAGGGCCTCCACCTCCGCCTCGCTGAGGGTGTCGGGAAGGTTGCGGGGTAGGCGCGGGGCGGCGATGCCGTCGCTGGGGTCGTCGCGGCGGATCTCCTCGCGCACCAGGTAGGCGTAGTAGCGGCGCAGGCTGGAGAGGAGGCGGGCGACGCTGCGGGCGCCACCGCCGGCGGCCAGGCGCGCCCCCAGGCAGGCCTCCAGCAGGGGGCGCTCGGCCACGTCCAGGCCGCTGCCCCGTTCGCGCAGCCAGGCATGGCACTGGCGCAGGTCGCGCCCGTAGGCCTCCAGGGTGTTGCGGGACAGGCCCGCCTCCAGCCACAGGGCATCGAGGAAGCGATCCAGGTGAGGGACCTCGCTCACGACGCCGCCTCCGCCCGACGGAAACCGCGCAGGAGGCTGGGGAGGAGGATGAGGGTGAACAGGGTGGAGAGGGCCATGCCACCGACGATGACCGCCGCCATGCCCCGGTACAGCTCGCTGCCCGCCCCCGGCACCAGGGCCAGGGGCAGCATGCCGAAGAGGCTGGTGAGAGTGCTCATGAGGATGGGCCGCAGGCGCAGGCGCACCGCCTCGCGCACCGCCCGCTCGCGATCCAGCCCGGCGCGTTCGCCGGCGCGCGTCTGGTGCACCAGGAGAATGGCGTTGTTGACCACCAGGCCCAGGAGGATGATGAAGCCGATCATGGTGAGCAGGTCCATGGGCTGGAAGGTAAACAGGTTGAGCAGGCGCAGGGCGAGGACGCCGCCGACGGTGGCCAGGGGGACGGTGAACAACACCAGAAGGCTGTCCCGGTAGGAGCGGAACAGGGCGCTCATGAGCAGGTAGAGGATGGCCAGGGCGAGGAGGAAGTTGCCGCCCATGGCGGAGAGAGCGCGGGCCAGTTCGTCGGCGCTGCCGGCGTAGCGGATGTCGCCGTCCTCGGGCAACAGGGCGGCCAGCTTGGGCCCCACCTGCGTCTTCAGGGTCTCCAGGGCACCCTCCAGGGAGAGGCGCTCGGGGGGCGTGACCTGGAGGGTGACGGTGCGCCGCCGGTCGATGCGGCGGATCTCCTTCGGCCCGGCGGTGCGCACCAGTTCGGCCAGGTGTCCGAGGGGCACCACCCCCGCCCCCGGGGTGGCCAGGGGCAGGGCGGCGAGATCTTCGGGGTAGGCCCAGGGGGCGGCCTGCAGGCGCACGTCCAGGCGCCGGGTGCCGTCGAACCAGTCCCCCACCTGGACGCCGTCGCCGAAGGCGGCGAAGACGCGCCCGAGGGTGGTGCGGTCCCAGCCGGCCTCGGCGAGGCGGTCTTCCCGGGGGATCAGACGCAGCTCGGGGGCGGACAAGGCCAGTTCCGGGAAGGGGCGCACGGAGGCCCCGGGGAGGGCCTGGCGCACGAGACCGAAGCCGGCGCGACCGGCGGCCATGAGGGCCTCCAGGTCGCCCCCCTGGAGGTCCAGGTCGATGCTGCGGCCGGCGCCGAAGCGGCCGAACAGGGAGGAACGCTTGGCGAAGGCGAGGGTGCCGGGGAAGCCGTTGATGAGGCGGTTCACCAGGGGCACCAGTTCCTCGGTGCGGGCCGGGTCCTCGGCGCGCACACCCATGAAGGCGCCGCCGGCGAAGGCGACGAAGAAGTAGTCGTGCACCTTGGGTTCCCGCTCGCCGGCCAGGTAGGGGGCCATGCGCCGGGCCACCACCTGCCCCATCTCCTTCTCCAGGGTGTCCAGGTTCTGCCCCGGGGGCGGGAGGATGAAGGCGAACACCAGGTTGCGGTTGCCCTGGGGCAGGTAGTCGGCCTTGGGGGCGAGGGCGAGGGTGAGGCCCACCGAAGCGCCGGTGAGGACGAGGATCCAGGCCAGACGCCGGGCGCGGGTGGCAGTGAGGGCCATGAGGACGTCGGTGAGACGGTCCCAGGCTCGCCGGTGGGGGTCGTCGAGGGAGATTCCGGCGAGCCAGGCGCGGGCGGCGGCGGGGACGACGGTGACCGCCACCAACAGGGACAGGCCGATGGCCACCGCCAGGGTGAGGGCCAGGTCGGCGAAGAGTTGCCCCGCCTCCTCGCGCATGAACACCACCGGCAGGAAGATGGCGACGGTGGTGGCGGTGGAGGCGAGCAGCGCCCCCCACACCTGGCTGGTGCCCAGGAGGGCGGCGGCGTCCGGGTCGTCGCCCCGTTCGCGCAGGCGCACCACGTTCTCCAGGACGATGATGGCGGCGTCCAGGACCATGCCCACGGCG
This sequence comes from Gammaproteobacteria bacterium, assembly GCA_015491615.1. GTDB lineage: Bacteria > Pseudomonadota > Gammaproteobacteria > S012-40 > S012-40 > S140-43. Next base: position 2,324 of record WFVN01000051.1, on the reverse strand, counting down.
AAGGCCAGGCCGGCCAGGGAGATGACGTTGAGGGTGCGGCCGGTGAGTTCCAGGAACAGGAAGCTGGTAACCAGGCACACGGGGATGGTGAGGGCGACGATGAGGGTGGCGCGGGCGCGGCGCAAGAACCACCACAACACGCCGATGGCGAGGACGATGCCGAGCAGCAGATTACCGGTGAGCAGGTCGATGGCGCGGTGGATGTAGCGGGTCTCGTCATAGACCTGGGTGAGGGTGAGACCGGCGCGCTTAAGGGGGCCGGCGGCCAGTTCTTCCGCCGCCGCCTGCAGGCCGTCCATCACCCGCAGGACGTTGACGCCGGTCTCCCGGTAGGCGTTCACCGCCATCGCCGGACCGCCGTTCTGGATGACGAAGCTCTCGCGCTCGGCCAGCACCCGTTCCACGGTGGCGACGTCCCCCAGACGCACCGGCCGCCCGTCGCGCCAGGCGAGGACCATGTCGGCCATGTCGTCGAGGCCGTACTGGCCGGCGAAGCGCAGGGTGTAGCTGCGCTTGCCCACGTCGTGGTCGCCGGCGGAGCGGTTCTCGGCCCCGGCGGCGTGCGCCAGGATCTCCGGCAACTGTAGGTCCAGGGCGGCGGCGCGGTAGGGGTCGAAAGTGATGCGGATTTCCTCCTCGCGTCCGCCGCGCACCTCCGAGCGGGCCACCCCGGGGACGCGCTCGAAGCGCGTCTGCACGGTGTCTTCGATGAACTGTTGGTAGCTGGCGACGGGGCGGTCGTTGCCGGGAGCGGGCTTGATGATGAACCAGGCGATGGGCTGGCTGCGGTCGCTGGCGGTGCTGACCACCGGCTCCTCGGCGTCGGCGGGGTAGCGGGGGACGCGGTTGAGGCGGCTCATCACCTCCAACAGGGCGCGGCGCATGTCGGTGCCGACGGCGAAGGTGAGGGTGATGCTGGCGGAACCGAACTTGGCCTGGGCGAGGAGTTCGGTGACCCCGGGGACGCCGCGCAGGGCGTCCTCCTGGGGCTCGACGATCTCCGCCTCCACCTCCTCGGGGGCGGCCCCGGGCCAGGCGGTGGTGATGCTGATCTCGGGGCGTTCCACCTCGGGGGTGAGCTGCACCGGCAGACGGGCGAGGGCGAGGAGACCGAAGATGAGGGCGAGGATCACCCCCACCGAGACCGCCACCGGATTGCCCAGGGCCGCGCGGGTGAGGGTCATGGGGCGGACCGATCCAGGATGCGGACCTTCTGCCCTGGGCGCAGGCGCTCGCCGCCGCGCACCACCACCTGGTCACCAGCGGCCAGGCCCTCGCCGGTGACGGCGATCCACGCCCCTTGCGCCGGGCCGAGGCGCACCGGCACGCGGCGTGCGCCGCCGTCCTCGGCGACCACGAACACCGCCGCCCCGCCGCCACGCAGGACGAGGGCGTCGCGGGGTACCGCCAGGCGCTCGCGGGCCGGCGCCGTGGGCACCCACAGGCGCACCGGCTGGCCGGGCAGGAGGGGGGCGTCTTCCAGGCGCGCGATCACCCTCACCAGGGCGCTCGTCTCGTCGGCGCGGGCGTCCACCGCCGCCACCACGGCCCGCCCTTCCCAACCGTCGACTTGCGCCGGCAGGTCTTCGCCCGGTTCGAGGAGACGGGCGCTGCGGGGCGGCACGGCGGCCACCAGCTCCACCGGCGCCGGGGCGCTCAGTAGCACCACCGCCTCCCCCGCCGGGGCCCATTCCCCCGGGCGGCGCAGGCGCTCGCTCACCACCCCGGCGAAGGGGGCGTGCAGGGTGCGTCGCTGGAGAGCCAGACGGGCCTGATCGCGGCGGGCCTCGGCGGCACGCCGCTCGGCCCGCGCCTGGTCCAGATCGGCGCTCACCTGGTCCAACTGGGTCTGGGCGGCACTGTCGGCCCGCGCCAGGCGCGCCAGGCGCCGACGCTCCTTCTCCAGGTAGGCCACCCGAGACGCCAAGCGCGCCACCTCCGCCTCCCGCGCCGCCAGCTCGGCCCGCTCACGGGCATCGTCCAGACGCGCCACCACCGCGCCGCCAGCCACACGCGCGCCCTCCTCGGCCACCTCCGTGAGGGTGCCGCCACTCTCCGGGGCAAGCCTCGCCTCGCGGCGGGCACGCACACGGGCATGCACCCACTGGCCGGGGGCGAGCGCCATGAGGCGCGCCTCGTCCACCACTACCGGGGCGGCACGCCCCCCCGGCTGGGACCAGGCGGCGGTCATCCCCAGTAGTCCCAAGACGATCAACAACAGGCGCATGGCGTCCCCACGAAAATAGCGATCCCGCGGGAAAATACGGGACCCCCCGGAGGACCGCAAGGGCCGCCCGGGTTATAATCCGTGCCATGACCGTGAC
>WFVN01000050.1 GCA_015491615.1 Gammaproteobacteria bacterium | reverse complement strand
CTCATGAAATTAGGCGTTCGCACAAGGCCAGGAACTGCCGCCCCTCTTCGGGAGACAGACGCGACATGAGGTCCGCCTGGACGGCATCGCGCACCGGCTCCACCGCCGCCAGCAGGGCCTTGCCCGCCTCGGTGACGGTGTAGCGTTTGGCCCGCCCCGCACCCTCTTCGCGCACCCAGCCATGGTCCACCATCACCCGCAGCTTGCGGCTCAGGGCACTGCGCTCGCCGCCGGTCAGGCGCGCCAGTTCCTTGAGGGTGACGGGCCCCAGGCGCGCCACCAGAGCCAGGACCGGCAACTGGGTGGCACGGATGCCGTAGGGACGGTAGGCCTCGTCGAAGCGCTGCAGGATGCGGTGACTGGCCCGCAGGATCTGCATGTTGACGCAGGCGTCGAGTCGGTCGTCTCTTGTGTGCATATGCACATAATGCGGCCGGCGACGCCCCTTTTCAAGGGTGTTCCCTCCGTCCCGGCCCTGGGCTATGGTTCGTCCGCCCCTTCCCGTTTTGGAGTACGACATGATCCGAGGCTTCCTCCATGCCGGTCTGCTGGTCCGGGACCTGTCCGCGTCGCTGGCCTTCTATCAGGGGGTGTTGGGACTGACCCCGCGCGACGATCGCCCCGACCTGGGCTACCCCGGGGCCTGGCTGGACTTGGGCGACGGCACCCAGCTGCACCTCATGGTCCTGCCCAATCCGGATCCCGTCGAAGGGCGCCCGGCCCATGGAGGGCGGGACCGCCACCTGGCCCTGGCGGTGGACGATCTGGAACAGGCCGCAGCACGCCTGGAGGCGGCCGGCATCCTCCACACCCGCAGCCGTTCCGGGCGCGCCGCCCTGTTCTGCCGCGATCCGGACGGCAACGCCATCGAACTAGTGCAGACTTGAAACCCCAGTAAGATCGTTGGGTCTCATGGACGGGCTTGTTATGATTGACCGTCACGTGGGCGTGGAAAGGTTATGCGTGTAGCGATTCTCATCCTGGCCGGCTCGCTCCTTCTGCTAGGCGGCTGCGACAACAACACCGAACTCATGAAGGCGGCCCTGCATGGGGAGCTGGAGGAGGTGGAGGCCAAGATCCAGGCGGGCGAGGACGTCAACGCCCGCAACAAATATGGTTGGACCGCCTTGCACCTGGCGGCCCGCTCCGGCCATCTGGAAGTGGTGGACCACCTACTGGCGGCCGGAGCCGAGGTGGACGCCCGCGATGACTCGGGCTGGACGCCGCTCATGCGCGCGGCGGAGAAGGGGCACGCCGACGTGGTCGAGCGTCTGCTGGCCGCCGGCGCCGACCCCAATGCCGCCAACGAGGAAGGGTGGACCGCCCTCCACTGGGCCGCGGGCCGCGGCCATGAGGCGGTGGTGGTGCTGCTCCTCGCCAACGGCGCCAAAGTCCAACCGAAAACGAACGACGGCCGCACACCGCTCATGCTGGCGGTGATGGAAGGTCACAAAGAAGTCGTTGAACGACTCGAAGAAGCGGGCGCTCGTCCTTAGGACGGGACGCCGGCACCAAGGGCACCGGTGAAGGGAACCGGAACGGCCCCGTCCCCGGCGGGGCGAGAGGGGGGTTTATGTTCGACTACCGCAAGGCGCTGGCGGGTGGCCTCGTCGCCGTGCTGGCCGGGTGTGCCTGGATGGGCCAGGAGCGATCCGGCGCCGATTACACCGTGCACGGATACGCCCATACCGCCTTCAAGAAGAAGGACACCCGCGTCTACATCGACCGGGTGATCACCGAAGACCTGTTCGCCGACGGCATTCACGATCCCAGCAACGACGCCATCCACAGCCTGCAACAGCCGGCCGAGGCGATGAGCCACTTCCCCGCCGACCGCCGTGGCGGCGTCAATTGGGTGAAGGCCCTGGAGGATGGCCTCATCCACCCCCGCGCCGACCTGAAGGGCGAAGGGGAAATGTTGGTCATGGATCTGGACATCCTCTTCACCGACACCGGTGACATGCCCTACGTGCGTTTCCCCCACTTGGAGCACACCCGCTGGCTGGATTGTTCCAACT
>WFVN01000049.1 GCA_015491615.1 Gammaproteobacteria bacterium | reverse complement strand
GCCTGAAGGCCTTCGACGACCTGGGCTGCCTGTCCTGCCACTTCGGCCCCAATCTGGCCGGCCCCGCCCCCGGCCCCGCCCTTGGTCCCGGGGAGGGTTTCTACGAGTTGTTCCCCAACCATCCCGGCACCGAGTACGACGCGCTCTACGGCATCGCCCTCGATCCCGGCCGCGAGCGGGTCACCGGCGATCCGGATCACCGACGCTTGTGGCGCGTGCCGACCCTGCGCAACATCGCCCTCACCGCCCCCTACTTCCACAACGGCTCGGTGGACACCCTGGAGGAGGCGATCCGGGTGATGGCCAAAACGCAGCTGCGCGCCGAGCTGGACGAGGACACGGTGGCGGACATCGCCGCTTTTCTGCGCACCCTCACCGGCCGCCGGCCGCAACTGCCCCTGCCGCAACTGCCGGTGGAAGACGGGCGCTTGCTGCCCCTCAGCCGCTGAGAAGCGCCCCCAGGAGCACCACCTCGTAGCCCACCAGGAGGGCGTAACCTGCGGCCGTCCCGTAAAGGATGTGCGCCCCCCGCAGGCGACCGAAGGCGACGAAGTCACGGTGCAGCAGGGCCACCAGCAGGGCGCCGCTGGTGAGGAGGAACTTGAACCAGAAGAACCCGCTCACACCCTGCTCCAGGAGCAACGCCATGAAGGGATTCAGCTCCTCCCCACCATGCGCCAGGATGATCAGCGTGAAGACGGCATCCAGCGTGGACAAGATCACGGCGAGGAGGAGGACGAAGCCGTCGGCGGGGCGGTAACGGTCCAGGTACTGTCCCCCGTGGCGGCGATCCTCGGCGCGCCGTGCCCCCGACCGTCGCCCACGCCCGGAGAGGGCGACGAGCAAGGCGCGACGACGGTCGCGGCGGCGGTCCCCCCGGCGAAGCTCGGGGCACGCCGGGACGAATGTGGCAGGCATTGATTTCCCCTTCGACCCTATGGACATTAGCCTATCCCCGGAATCGGCCGCGCTCAAGATTGAGCGCCCATCCACCGATCAACAGATACGACCCCCGACAGGTGGTGAAATGAAGTCCAAAGACCCGGCCCTGGAATCGGCCTACGAAGTCCTCCAGGATGCCATCTTCCACTACCGGGGCGAGCCCCTGGGGACGGTGGCCGCGCGTGATCCCTACCTGGTGGCACCCAACTACGAAGAGTGTTTCGTCCGCGACTTCGTCCCTTCCGCCCTGGTCTTCCTCATGGACGGCGAATCCACCATCGTCCGCAATTTTTTGCGCACGGTCCTCGACCTGCGCGACCAGCAGCGGGTCATGGAGGGGCACCAACGCGCCCCCGGCCTCATGCCGGCCAGTTTCAAGGTAGTGGTGGACGGCGACGGGGAGGAACGCCTGGTGGCCGACTTCGGCGATCTGGCCATCGGCCGTGTGGCGCCGGTGGACTCGGCCCTGTGGTGGATGATCCTCCTGCGCCTCTACACCCTCACCACCGGCGATCGTTCCCTGGTGGACTCGCCGCCCTTCCAGGAAGGCATCCGCACCACCCTGGATCTGTACCTGAAAGAGAGCTTCGAGACCTCGCCGGCGATGCTGGTCCCCGATGCCTCCTTCATGATCGACCGGCGCATGAGCGTGTACGGTCACCCGCTGGAGATCCAGGCCCTGTTCTACGCCGCCCTGCGTACCGCCCTGGATTTCCTCCACCCCACCGAGGGCAACGCGCGCTTGCGCAAGATGGTCCTCAAGCGCTTCCAGACCTTGCGCTCTTACGTGCGCATCTATTACTGGCTGGACCTGCAACGACTCAACGAGATACATCGCTACCACGCCGAGGAGTTCGGACACGAGGCGGTCAACGTATTCAACATCTATCCGGAAAGCATCCCCGACTGGCTGGACGGATGGCTGGACAACGACACCGGCTATTTCGTGGGCAATCTGGGCCCCGGACGCATGGATTTCCGCCATTTCGCCTTCGGCAATCTGCTGGCGGTGATCTTCGGCCTCGCCGCGCCGGAGCAAGCGCAACGCATCACCACCCTCTACGACCGCCGCTGGGACGATCTGGTGGGCCACATGCCGGTGAAAATCCTGTTCCCCGCCGCCGAGGGCAAAGAGTGGGCCTTCATCACCGGCAACGACCCCAAGAACGTGCCCTGGTCGTACCACAACGGTGGTAGCTGGCCGGCCCTGCTGTGGGCCTTCACCGGTGCCGCCCTCCTCACCGGACGTGGCGACCTGGCGGAACGGGGCCTGCAGCTAGCCACCCAGCGCCTGCCCACGGACAACTGGCCGGAGTACTACGACGGCCGCCACGGCGGCCTCATCGGCCGACGAGCCAACTACTACCAGACCTGGTCGGCGGCGGCCTACATCATCGCCCGGCGCCTGCTGGAGGACGAGGCCGCCTTCGAGGTCTTCCGCAATCTCGCCTTCGACGAACTGGACCCGGAGGTGGAGGCGCACATCCTCGCCTCCTGAGTCAGAAGGCGCAGGGGGGCCGCCCCGTCTCCCGCCAACGGCGGAAGTCGTCGAGGATGCGGGCGTGGTCGAAGGCCAGGGGCGGAAGCGCCTCAAGGGGGAACAGGTCCAGGTGGCGGGCGTCGTCGCGGGCATGAGGGGTGCCGCGGGCGACGGCGGCGAAGGCCACGCTCACCACATGCAGGCGCGGATCACGGCGGGGGTCGGAATACACCCCAAGCAGGGCGCTCAGGCGCACGTCCAGGCTGGTCTCCTCCCGTGCCTCCCGCCGCGCCGCCTCGGCCACCATCTCCCCCACCTCCACGAAACCGCCGGGCAGGGCCCAGCCGAGGGGCGGGAAACGTCGCTGGATGAGAACGATGGGACGGCCAGGGCGGTCTTCCAGCTCGATCACCAGATCCACCGCCAAGGACGGGGTGCGAGGAGGCTGCATGACGTACTCCAAGGATGGGACCACCCCCAGTCTATCCCTTTGGACGAATCCTTTCCCCTCCCCGAGGCCGGGAAAGCGAATGGGATGTGCGGACGATATTTCCTCCAGGAACTCGCTCGCGGCTCCTCAGCCGCCGCCCCTCGGCTCCACGAGGCTGGAAAAACGCCTCCCCTCGATGCGCCGCCGCCAGAGGAACACGAGGGCGGCGAGGAGGCCGGGGTGGAGGGCGGCGGCTGCGGGCGGCGCCTCGATCTCGGTGCTCAGATGCCGGCGCGCGTCCGCCGGGCTCGCCTCACTGAGGACGCTGGCGACACCGGCCTGGACGTGCAGGGGACCGCCGCGCAGGGGGATCAGTTCAAGGGTGCGCTCCGCCGCCTGCCCGGCGGGGAGGTCGCCCAGGTCGCACAGCAGGCGCGCCTGGCGCACCTCGCAGCCGTCCGGCGCCTGGATGCGGGCGGCGCTGGGGAGGGTGGCCAGCAAGCGCACGGCGGGGGCGTCCACGGTGCCGCGGTTGTCCACGGAAAGGCGCAGGGTGAGGGGCTGGTCCACGCGCCCCGAACCTTCGAGGCCGCCCCCCAGACGCAGGTCCACGGTGCGGGTGTCGTTGAGGTCCAGGCGCG
>WFVN01000048.1 GCA_015491615.1 Gammaproteobacteria bacterium | reverse complement strand
TCCACCGACAGGGCCCCGTACTGGCTCCAGGGGGTGAGGCGCCCGTCGTCACCCGACGCCGCCACCGCCAGCACCTCGGGCTGAGGCATGGAGGAAGGGTAATCGGGAATGTAGTCGTTGTTGACGTCGTAATTGCCCGCCGCCGTCACCACCAGGATGCCCGCCTCGGCCAGGCGCGTCACTGCCTCCTGCTCGAAGACCGAATAAGCCGGCCCGCCGTAGCTCATGTTCACCACGCGGATGTGGAAGGCCTCGCGGTTGGCGAGGATGTAGTCCACCGCCGCCAACTCCGCCGCCAGGCCATAGTCGCAGCCGATGCGCAGGGGCAGCAGGCGAATGGGCAGGTCGCGGTAGTTGCGGGCGACGAGGGCCGCCGCGCCGGCCACCATCGTCCCGTGGCTGCCTCGCGTGCCGCCCAGGTCGCACAGCTCATCCATAGCCGGGCTGGGATCGGGGTCGTCATCCACGAAGTCCCACCCTTGTACGTCGTCGATCCAGCCGTTGTCGTCGTCATCCCCCCCGTTGCCCGAGATCTCCCCACCGTTGACGAAGAAAACACCCTGCAGGCCCGGGTGCTCCAGGGCGAAGGCATCGTCCAGGAGGGCGATGGTCACCGGCGCCCCGCCACCGCTCACCTGGGGCAGATTCAGAGCCGCGGCGGCCCACTGGTTCAGGTAGTCCGTCTCGTTCGGAGGGGAAAGCTGGTAGGGACGACGGCGCCAATTGGGCTCGGCATGGTGCACCGCCCCCGACGCCCGCAGTCCTTCCAGCACCGCCTGGGTGTCCGTACCCGTCGGCAGGACGATGTGGTCGATGTCCAGATGGCGAAAACGGCGCTGGCGGGCCTTGGCCAGCACCGGCGCCACCGCCAGGGCGCGGGCCTTCTGTGCCTCGCCGCGCCACTGCACCAGAATCTCCCCGGGCACCACCGCCTCCCACGCCCCCCAGGCGAGGCCGGCCCAGAGGGCCAGGGCCAGCGCGAGAAAAACGGCTTCAACGGTCCGCGCCATAGGGCCGCCGGATGTAATCGGGCTCCACGTAGCGCACCCAGGGCAAGCGCCCCAGCTCGTTCAGCGCCTGGGGCACCTCCTTGCTCATGGGCAGGGAAACAACGAACACGCCACCACCCAGCACCCGGCGAATACCATACCCCAAGGGTTCCAGGCGGGCCGCCACCTCCGCTTCAGCGAGGGGTTCCCGCGGCGCGAGGAGGACATGATCGGCGGCGTAGGGGACGGCGGGCGCGGGGCGCTCCTGCGCCTGGCAGGCGCCCAAGAACAAGGCGGCGAGAAAGAAAAAAGGCGGCGGTAATCGGCTCATGGCGCCAACCTACCACCGCCCCGGTACCTGAACAAAATGTCGCTCAGAACCCCAAACCGAGCTTCAGACTGTGGGATACGGCGTCACCCGTCTTGTCCCATTCGTAACCCAGTTTGAAGAGGCCCAGCCCCACGTGCACCCCAGCGAACAACTTGCCAGCACCGGGGGTGGCTTCTCTCAGCCCCACCAAGGTGGCATCCGGAGTGACCGTGCCCCAAACCCTGCCCATGCCGACATAGGGCGTGAAAAAGAGAAACCCTTTGGAGACGGACACGTCCAGACTCTTGGTGGACATCTCCAGCAGCTCCACCCCCTGGAGGCGCGTGAAGGCACCGCGCACGGCCACGGCGGGCATGGCCACGTTACCGCCCATGAGGGCGTATTTCACTTCGCCGCCCCAGAACTTGATGTTGGAGCCGGGTACGGTGGAAAACACGCCCCCCACCTCCAACCCCATCGGCAAGCCCTTGCGGGCCTGGACCTTGGGGACCGGTAAGTACTCAAGGTTGGTGTCACCGATGGCGTTTCCCCATTGAGCGATGTTGGCGGTCTCGGTGAGAGAGACGCCGACATCCACCTCGAAGCCGACCATGCCGGTGGAGGCGGCCGGCGCCACCGCCTTGTAGCTCAGCGCCGAGGTGAGATCTTCGGCCATTCCGTCGAACGCCGACTGCACCCCACCGAGCAGGGAAGGATCGAGGGAACCCACCGCTCCCGCCTGGCCGGACGCCAGGGCCAAAGTCGCAGCGAAAAAAATGGCCTTGCATTGCTTGCCAGTTTTCATTCTATTCTCCCTGTGTCTCAGGCTTGGTCGTCCCATTGTCATCGGCGGCTTTTTCCTGCCCTTGAGCCGCCGACGCCCACGGGCAAATCATACGGGAGCCCCAAACTGTGTACAAACGCCCGGTCCGTCTGCTGTTCGTCCACCGCCGGGGGGAGAAAACCGAACTCGATGCGGCCCGTACCGCATTGGAGGTTGCGACCCGCCACAACGGCTGGATCGAAGCTCGTCGAACGGCCCTGGACGATGCCGAAGGGAGCCTCGTCTGGGCGGACCTGGTCCTCACCCTGGGCGAATGTCCCTGCCCACCCTTACCCGCCCATGCCCAGCACCGCCACTGGCCGGAGCTCCGCCAAGCGGCCATTGAGGAACGCCTCGCTGGCGTGGTGGGAGGCTTGCGCCTGTTGTCCCGCCTGGACGAAGACTTGGGTAGCGCCCTCTGACCCTGCATAATCGCCCTCCCCGGCCGCTATTAACCAACGAACGTGATCCCGCGAACCGTCGCCCACCCCCTTGGTCGAAAGGGGTACCATGACACGCATCGAACCATGCAAAGGCGCCTGATCCACGCCACCCCGCCCCTCGTTCTGGCGCTGCTACTCTCGGGTTGCGGCGAGCCGCTGCCACTGGGCACCTACGTGGAGATCCTCCCCGAGCTCACCGTCACCCCCCTCACCCCCACGGTGAACGAAGGCGAAGAAGCCAAGTTCGTCGTACGTCTCTCCGAAGCGGTCGCCACTCCTGTGGTGGTGAGCTATTTCACCGAGACGGGCACCGCCTCTTCCGACGACTACAATGGCGTGCCCGCCGGCGCCAAATCCTTCAACCCGGGACAAATGGAACTGGAAATCATCATAGATACCATCCAAGACGGCCTGTACGAAGACGACGAGACCTTCCGCCTCTACCTGCGCCCCGGTACCGACGCCACCGTGAACCCCGAGCAGAACTATGCCGAGGTCACCATCATCGACGACGACGCTCCCTGGACCCTGGAACTGGCGCCCACCGTCCCCGAGACCGTGACGATCGGCGAGAACGTCGGCAAGCAACTGATTTCCTTCGTTCTCTACGACGACCCCGCCAACGACTACAACACTCCGGCCCGCGACATCACCCTCCCCCTCCAATACGGCGGCAGCGCCGTGCGCGGCGAAGACTTCCGTGCCCCCGACGAAGTGCTCCTGAAGAAGGGCGTCAGCCTCACCGAAGTGCACGTGGAGATCGAACTCATTGACGACATCACCCCCAACGAACCGGACAAGGACATCG
>WFVN01000047.1 GCA_015491615.1 Gammaproteobacteria bacterium | reverse complement strand
CATTCCTGGAGCAGGGCCTCCAGGGCACGCAGGCGGGCGCGCAGGTGTTCCACTTCGTCCATGAGATCCAGCACCATGGCCGCGCCGCAGGGGTCCATGGACAGGTCCCGCTGCAGGCGCAGTATGCCTTGCAGACGGCCCAAGGTGGGGCCGCTGAAGCGCCATTGGGCGGGGCCGCCGGCCAGGTCGCCCAGGGGGTCGATGAGGCCTTCCTCCACCAGGGCGATGGCCGTTTCCGCGTGCACCCCGGCCAGTTCGCACAGCTGGCCCAGGGTCAGCTCCACCCGTTCGTCCAACACCACGATCTCGTCGCTCATGGTCACATCCCCCGTTTGCGGCGCGGGTCGAAACCGCGGAAATGCTCGGCCATGCGCCGGTAGAAGTCCTTGTCCGCTTCAGTATCCGCCGGCGGTGTTTCAATGCGCAAGATGACGTACTGGTCGCCGGAGGCTTGGCCGGGCAGGCCGCGGCCCTTGAGGCGCAGCTTGCGTCCGCTCTGAGAGCCCGCGGGGATCTTCAGCTCCACCTTGCCGCCCAGGGTGGGCACCGGCACCTTGGCCCCCAGCGCCGCCTCCCACGGGGTCACCGGCAGGTCCAGGTAGATGTCCCGCCCCTCGGGTTTGAACAGGGGGTGGGGGACGAAGCGGATGGTGAGGTACAGGTCGCCGGCGGGGCCACCGCCGATACCGGGGGAGCCCTGGCCGGGGAGACGGATCTGCTGCCCTTCGCGGATGCCCTTGGGCAGCTTGACCTCCAGGGTGCGGGGACGCTTTACCACCCGCCCGGTGGCCGGATCCACCTCGGGGATGTCCAGGGTGACGGTGCGGCTGCCGCCCTGGTAGGTCTCCTCCAGGGTGATGGGCAGGGTGGCGCGCACGTCCTCGCCACGCATGCGGAAGTGGGTGCGGCGCCCACCGCGGGTGCCGCCGCCCCAGGGCTGGCCGAACAGGGTCTCGAAGAATTCGCTGAAGTCGTGCGCCTCGGCGCCGGTGAAGCCGCCGCCCCCGAACTGGAAGCCGTGCTCCCAGCCGGGCGGGGGCTGGAAGTCTTGGCCGGCCTTCCACTGGTTGCCCAGTTGGTCGTAGGCGGCGCGTTTCTCCGGGTCCTTGAGAACCTCGTAGGCCTCTTGGACTTCCTTGAATTTTTCTTCCGCCCCCGGCTCCTTGCTCACGTCCGGATGGTATTTGCGGGCGAGTTTGCGGTAGGCGCGCTTGATCTCGTCCTGGCTGGCGTTTTTGTCCACGCCGAGGATCTTGTAGTAGTCCTTGAATTCCATGTGCGCTCCCTTCGATCGTTCTTTTCGCCACCTTTCCACCGCCCCGATGGGGCGTCAAGGACGGCGTCGGTGGCCCTGGGTCAATGTGGGGACGGATAGCCGCTTATCAAGGGAACGGGGTTCATTCCTCCACCGCCCGCCGGTCGGTGAGGGCGCGCAACAGGGTGGCGGGGTCCAGGTGCTCCAGTTCCCCGCCGGCGGGGACGCCGTGGGCGATGCGGGTGGCGGGGATGCCGCGCGCGCGGCACAGCTCGGCGATGTAGTGGGCGGTGGTCTCGCCCTCCAGGGTGGGGTTGGTGGCGAGGATGACCTCCCTCAGCCCGACCTCGTCGAGGCGCCGTTCGAGGAGATCCAGGCCCAGCTCCTCCGGGCCGATGCCGTCGATGGGGGAGAGATGGCCCATGAGGACGAAGTACTGCCCCTGGTAGGCGCCGCTCTGTTCCAGGGCGGCGATGTCGGCCGGGGCCTCCACCACGCACAGGAGGCCGGGGTCGCGTTGGGGGTTGGCGCACAGGTCGCACAGTTCCTGCTCGGAGAAGGTGCGGCAGCGGGCGCACTGGCCCACCTCGTCCATGGCGCGCGCCAACGTCTCCGCCAGGCGGCGGCCGCCGGGGCGGTCGTAGCGGAGGAGGTGCAGGGCCATGCGCTGGGCCGTCTTGCGGCCCACCCCGGGGAGGCGGGTGAACGCCTCCACCAGGGCCTCGATGAGGGGGGTGGACATCTCAGAAGGGCAGCTTCATACCCGGGGGCAGGTTGAGGCCGCCGGCGAGGCTGGCCATCTTTTCCTGGGTCTGCTGTTCCACCTGGCGCACGGCGTCGTTGACGGCGGCGGCCAGGAGGTCCTCCAGCATTTCCTTGTCCTCTTCCATGAGGGTGGGGTCGATCTCCACCCGGCGCACGTCGTGGCGACCGGTCATCACCACCTTCACCAGGCCGCCGCCGGCCTGGCCGGTGACTTCCAAGTTGGCGATCTCTTCCTGCATTTTCTGCATGTTGGCCTGCATCTGCTGGGCCTGCTTCATGAGTTCGGATAGGCCTTTCATGGCTCCTCCTCAGGATGGTTCGGTGGGTCGGATGCTGTCTTCTTCCAGGGTGGCGTCGAAGGTCTCGGTGAGGGCCTGGAGGCCCGGGTCGCGGGCCAGGGCCTCGCGCGCCTCGGCCAGGCGCCGGGCGCGTTCGTCGCGCTGGGCCTGGGCGGGGGTGGCGGCGGGTTGTTCCGAGCGCACCTTCAGGT
>WFVN01000046.1 GCA_015491615.1 Gammaproteobacteria bacterium | reverse complement strand
CGCCATGGCGATGGTGCCGCGCAGGTTGGAGAGGCCGTTGTTGGCCTCGTTGGGGATGGGGGCGCGGGTGCGCTTGCGTTTGTAGTCCTGGGTGTAGCCGCCGCCCTGGATCATGAAATTGCTGATGACACGGTGGAAGATGGTGCCGTCGTAGAAGCCGTCGCGCACGTACTGGAGGAAGTTCTCCACCGTCTTGGGGGCCTTGTCGGGATAGAGTTCGAGGGTGATGTCGCCCTGGTCGGTGTGCAGGACGACGCGCGGGTTGTCTTGCGCCTGGACCGTGAGGGCGGTCAGGGCGAGGAGGAGGAACAGGATTCGTTTCATGGGCTTACCAGGCTCGCTTCGGTGAGGCTCCATGATAGGACCCGCCGGGGCGGCTGTCACGGGGGTTGGCATCGGGGGCAGTACCAGCTCGTGCGGCTCTGGATCTTGGTGTGCGCCAGGGGGGTGTGGCATTTGGGGCAGTGGCCGCCCTTATGGCGGTGAGGGATGAGGAAGTGGGGCGGCATCCGCGTCGGGTCGGCGTGGGCGCCGATGGCCAGTCCGAGGGTGTCCTGCGTGGCCTGGTGGATGCGTTTGAGTTCGTCTTCGCTCAGGTCTTCCATCTTGCGGCGGGGGTGGATGCCGGCCTGGAAGAGGATTTCGTCGCCGTAGATGTTGCCGATGCCGGCCAGGTGGTGCTGGTCCATGAGCCAGGGCTTGACCATGCCGCGGGCCCCTTGGGTGAGGGCACGGAAGGTGGGCCAGTCCAGGCCCAGGGCGTCCGGCCCGAGGCCCTTGTCGTGGACGAAGGTCTGCGGGTCGGGGGTGAGGCCGATCTCTCCCAGCTTGCGCGGGTCGATGTAGGCCAGGTGGCCGCCGTCTTCGAAGTGGATGACGAAGCGGGCGTAGGGGGGCGGGGCCTCGTCGGGACCGAAGGGGCGCGGCTCGCCGGTCATGCCGAAATGGAGGGCCAGCCAGGGGCCGTGGTCCAGGCGGGTGAAGAGGTATTTGCCGTGCCGATGGGTGGCTTCGAACCGGTGACTGACCAGGTTTTTCCGTAACTCGGCCTCGTCGATGCCGTCCAGGAGGCGTGGGGCCTCCAGATCGAAACCGGCGATGGCGCGGTGCAGGGCACGCTTCTCCAGCACCCGGCGGAAGGTTTCGACGTCAGGCAGCTCGGGCATGGCGGGTCTTCGCCATCAGGTCCAGCAGATCATTGAGGGGGAGGGTGTTGACCACGTCACCGGCCTCCAGCCAGCCGCGCCGCGCCTGGTCGATGCCGTAGCGCATGAAGCGCAGGTCGTGGACGGTGTGGGCGTCGGTGGAGATGGCGATTTTCACCCCCAGTTCCTTGGCCTGTTGGCAGGCGGTATCGGTGAGGTCGAGGCGGCTCGGCTGGGCGTTCAGTTCGAGGATGGCGCCACGCTCGGCGGCGTGGCGGATGATGCGGTCCAGGTCCACGTCGTAGGGGTCGCGCTCGTTGATGAGGCGGCCGGTGGGGTGGCCGAGGATGGTGAAGTAGGGGTTGTCCATGGCGCGCAGGATGCGGGCGGTCTGTTTCTCGCGCGGCAGGTTGAACCGGTAGTGCACCGAGCAGACGGTGAGGTCCAGCTCGGCGAGGACCGAGTCGGGAAGGTCCAGACGGCCGTCTTCGAGGATGTCCACCTCGCAGCCCTTGAGGATGCGGATGCCTTCCAGACGCTCGTTGAGGCGGTCGATCTCTTCCAGTTCCTGGCGCAGGCGCTTCTCGTCCAGGCCGTGGGCCATGGCGACGCGCCGGGAGTGGTCGGTGACGGCGATGTATTCGTAGCCCAAGTCACGGGCGGCGCGGGCCATCTCTTCGATGGAATAGCGGCCGTCGGTGTGCTTGCTGTGCACGTGCAGGTCGCCGCGGATGTGGTCCTGGGTGATGAGGTCGGGCAGGCGGCCTGCCATGGCCGCTTCAATCTCGCCCCGGTCCTCGCGCAGTTCGGGGGGGATCCAGGGGAGATCGACGCTGGCGTACACCGCTTCTTCCTCGGCGCCGCCGATGCGGCGGGAGCCGCGGAAGATGCCGTATTCGTTGATCTTCAGGCCGCGCTTCACCGCCAGGCGGCGGACGGCGATGTTGTGCGCCTTGGAGCCGGTGAAGTATTGCAGGGCGGCGCCGTAGGACTGGGGGGCCACCACGCGCAGGTCCACCTGCAGGCCGGATCGCAGGTGCACGGTGGAGCGGGTGGTGCCCTTGGACTGCACGCGGGCGACGGCCTCGAAGGTGGTGAAGCGGTCCATCACCGGGCTGTCCGGGGCGGCGATGGCGAGGATGTCCAGGTCGCCCACCGTCTCCTTGCGCCGCCGGTAGCTGCCGGCGATCTCCACGCGCTCGACTCCAGAGGTGGCGGCCAGGTGTTCGCGCAGGGCCTCGGCCACGGGTTCGGCGGTGGCCAGGAGCATGCGACCGTACTGGGCGCGCAGGCGCTGGATACCCTCCAGGATGGCGCGCTCGGTCTTTTCTCCGAAGCCGGGCAGTTCGCGCACCTTGCCGGCGTTCACCGCCCGTTCCAGGTCCTCCAGGCTGCGCACGCCCAAGACTTCATGGAGGACCTTGACGCGCTTCGGCCCCAGGCCCTCGATCTCCAGCAGCTCGGCCAGTTCCGGAGGCACCTTGCGCGCCTCTTCCTCCAGCAGTGGCAGGGTGCCCGTCTCGACGATGGTCTTGATCTTGCCGGCCAGGTCCTCGCCGATGCCGGGGAGGCGGGTGAGGTCTTCACCGGCGGCCACCATGTCGGCCACGTCTCGGGGCAAGGAGCGGATGAGGCGGGCGGCGTTGCGGTAGGCGCGCACGCGGAAGGGGTTGGCCCCCTCGATCTCCAGGAGGTCGGCGAGGCGGTCGAAGAGCTCGGCCACGTCGTTGTTGTGCATCTTCATGGCGTCAGCAGGTCCTGCAGGGTTCGCGCGTCTTCCACGGCGTAGGCGTTCTGGTCGTTGTCGAAGTAACAATAGACCGTCCGTCCTTCCTCCGCCCAGGCGCGGATGCGCTTGGCCCAGTCACGGAGGCCGTCCCGCCCGTAACGCCCTTGGTAGGGCCCGTCGGGGCCGTGCAGGCGGATGTAGACGAAGGGGGCGGTGACGGTGAGGGGACTTTGCCGCCCGGCCAGGTGATAGATGCAAAAGGCGCAGGCGTGGTCGCGCAGGAGGTCATCCACCGCCTCGCAGAACCAGCTCGGGTCACGGAATTCGAAGGCATAGTGGTGACCGCCGGGGAGGCGCTGGAGGAAGTCAGCCAGGCGTTCCGGATTGCAACGCCAATGGGGCGGTAGCTGAAACAGGATCGGCCCCAGTTTGTCGCCCAGATGGGCGGCGTGGTGCAACAGGCGGGCGAGGGCCTCGTCGGGGGCCTTGAGTTTTTTGAGATGGGTGATGTAGCGGCTGGCCTTGACCGCGAACAGGAAGCCGGGTGGTGTCTGCCGGGCCCAGGCGGCGAAGGTGTCGGGGCTGGGGAGGCGGTAGAAGGCGTTGTTGATCTCCACCGTGGCGAAGTGGCGGGCATAGAAGGCCAGCCAACGGCGCTGGGGGAGGTCGCCGGGGTAGAAACGCCCGGCCCAGTGGGGATAGCTCCAGCCGGAGGTGCCGACGTGGACGGCCCCCATGGCGTCAGCGATGGCGGACGATGAGGCGCGGATGGGGGCTCGCCACGGTCACCCGCCAGTCCGTGCCCTTCAGGCAGTCCCGGAGGCGGGCGATGTCCTCGAGGCCGGCGATGTCGGCCACTGCATCCAATATTTCCGGGCCGTCGCTCACTTCCAGGGGCTCCGACTCGCGCGAGGCGGCCCCGGGTCGCAGGCGTGCCACGAGGGCATGGTGCACCGCCAGGGGCAGTTCGAGGACGATTTCCGCCCCTTCGCGTAAGTGGGCGATGGATTCGTCGACGGCACGCCGGCCGGACCAACCGATGCGCGCCACGGGTTCCTTGAGCATGGGTCTCGCCTCGGATTGCCTGCTGTCGAATGTAGCACGATCGGTGCGCGCGGGCAGCGCCGGGAAAGCGTGCTAAGCTCAAGGCGTCGAATCCATACCCAAACATCGAGAAGGAACCCGGCCTATGGCACGCCTGATCGAACTCCTCGAACACGGGCAGTCGCCCTGGCTCGACTTCATTTCCCGCGACCTGCTGGAAAGCGGGGGATTCCGTGACCTGGTGGAGGAGGGCATCCGTGGCGCCACCTCCAATCCCACCATCTTCTACAAGGCGGTCTCGTCCACCGACGCCTATGATCAGGACATACGGGACCTGCTCGAAGCGGACCCGCAGGTCTCGGCACCCACCATCTACGACTGGATCACCATCGAGGACGTGCGCCGCGCCGCCGACGTGCTGCGACCGGTGTACGAGAACAGCAAGGGCGACGACGGCTACGTGAGCCTGGAAGTCTCCCCTTACCTGGCCTACGACACCGAGGACACCATCGAGGCGGCGCGCCACTTGTGGACCGAGGTGGACCGACCCAACCTGATGATCAAGGTGCCGGCCACGGAGGCGGGCATCCCCGCCATCGAGCAGCTCATCGCCGAAGGCATCAACGTCAACGCCACCCTGTTGTTCTCGGTGCAGCGTTACGAGGAAGTGGCGCGCGCCTACATCCGCGGCGTGGCGCGCCAGAGCGAGCCTCGTAAAGTGGCCTCGGTGGCCTCCTTCTTCGTCAGCCGCGTGGACACCAAGGTGGATGCCCTGCTGGACGAGATCGCCACCCCCGAGGCCCAGGCCCTCAAGGCCAAGACCGCCATCGCCAACGCCAAGATGGCCTACCGGCGCTTCAAGGCCATCTTCCACGGTGAGGACTTCGCCCCCCAGCGGCGCCGCAACGCCCGCGTGCAACGTCCCCTGTGGGCCAGCACCGGGACCAAGAATCCCGCCTACTCGGACGTCCTCTACGTGGAGAATCTCATCGGTCCGGAGACGGTCACCACCCTGCCCATGGAGACCCTGGACGCCTTCCTCGCCCACGGCGAGGCGCTGCCGACCCTGGAGATGAAGCTGGAGGAGGCGGAGTTGCAGCTCAAGGAACTGGCGCGTCTGGGGATCGACCTGGACCGGGTGACCGAGGAGCTGGAACGGGAAGGGGTGCAGGCCTTCAAGGACTCCTACGACCAGCTCATCGAGCTCATCAACCGCAAGCGCTTCGAGGTGACGCGGATCTGAGTCACCCCCGGCGTACCGCGAAGGAGAGCGCTTGGCCGATGAATTCGCCGACGGTGAAGACGCTGTGCCAACAGCAGTGTTCCAGATCCCGCTGGGGAAGCAGCAGGCAATCCCCCGGCCGCAGATGATAGGCGGCGCCCGTCTCCACCAAGCGAGCGGCGAGGCTGGGTGATTGGTTCAGGAAGACGTGCAAGGCATCTTCCGCGGGGTCGTCCAGGAGGCGATGGAGGGCCTCCGCATCCGCCGCCTGGGTCGCTAAGCGCCGGGCCTCCGCTTCGCCCAGCAGTCGCTGGCGTTCGTCCACGGTCTCCGCGTCCGTCAGCAGCGTTTGCAGGTGCGTGACCAGCTCGCCCTTGGGGAGGGCGAACCAGAAAGTCTCGCCGCTCAACTGGGCATACACCACTCCCTCGTGCCCGCGTTCCACGTCCTGATGGAACTGGGCACCGCCCCGGGGGGCGTTGAAATAGACGATCCGCTCCACGAACAGAGGCGTGGCGTCGATGAGCGTGTTCAAGTGATTCCGCAGCGCCGCGTTCTCGGTCAACCAGCGTGCCTCGGGAAAGAAATGTTCGCACAGGGCGTTGGAGGCGAGCTGGCGGGACAGATCAGCGGCCACGTCTTCGTACCGGTCCAGGCCGTGGGAAAAACGAAATCGGAGGGAGGCGTCCTCCTCGTACAAGGAGAGCCAGGAGGCCTTCATCCATACCTCGCACCCATCCCTGGCCTCGAAGTCTAGGCGGGCGATGGCCTGCGGATCGGTGTCATCAAAAATCGTAGCCGCCCAGGTGAAATCGTCCGCTAGGCGATCCGACACCCCGCCTTTCGCCAACAGCCCCTCCCACTCCTCCTCCATGAGCACCCCTTCCACCCAGCCCTCGGTGCGTGTCAGGCGATCGGGGTCGATGGCCTCGCGCAGTAGTCCCGGCAGATGGATTGCATACTGGTTCCGCCAGCGCTGGGCGGGCGGTTCGTTCGCACCCCTGCCCCCGGGGAAGGGGCAGATCCAGCCCACGCGGTAGCCCCGCCGTTCCAGGGGGAAGGCCTCGGAGTGGTCGGGTGGTGAAGGGGAAAAACGGAAACGGGACATGGATGGACGCAGGCCTCGAGGGTGCGGCTTCAGGAAACTGGCCGAAGGCCGACGAAGGGTGCCATGAGAATGTCCAACGTCACAGTTTCCCGCTTAGGAAATGAACGCTGGATGAATCCGGCCGGATGGTTTATATATGAACAATGGATAATATTAGAGTTAAATAAAATTACTTATTAGCGGGCATTAGTAATATTTATTTGATTCACTTCGCGGCGCTTTGTGAGACTACGGAACCACCGGTCCATGGAACAGCCGCGATCAATCCACAACAAGGAGACCACGCATGAGCCAATACGACTCCGAACTCGACGCTTCCGGCCTGAATTGTCCCCTTCCCATCCTCAAGGCCAAGAAGGCCTTGGCGGCCCTGCAGTCCGGACAGGTGTTGCGCGTCATCGCCACCGATCCCGGCTCTGTGAAAGATTTCGAGGCCTTCGCCAAGCAGACCGGCAACGAGCTCGTCGAACAACAAGAAGAGGGTGGCAAATTCATCTTTCTCATCAAAAAGGCCTGATCCCAGGCCTTTTTGTTTGTTGACGAACCTATCGGAGGCCCCATGGGTGACAAGAAATTCGCCATCATCGCCACCAAGGGGACCCTGGATTGGGCCTACCCCCCTTTCATTCTGGGTTCCACGGCCGCGGCCCTCGGTTATCAAGTGGGCATCTTTTTCACCTTTTACGGCTTGAACCTGCTGAAGAAAAAGCTGGATCTGAAGGTGACCTCTTTGGGCAATCCGGCCATGCCGATGCCCATGCCCGTTCCGGTCATGGCGCAGATTCTCCCCGGCATGCAGGCCATGATGACCTCCATGATGAAGGCCAAGATGAAGGCCAAGGGGGTGGCATCCATCGAGGAATTGCGTGAGCTCTGTATCGAAGCGCAGGTGCGCATGATCGCCTGTCAGATGACGGTGGATCTGTTCGAGTATTCCACCAGCGAGTTCATCGACGGCATCGAGTACGGCGGCGCGGCCACTTTCCTGGAGTTCGCCGGCGACGCCGACATCACCATGTATATGTGATCGAGAGGTCGAGCAATGGCCACCTACGCCGAAATGCAGCAGGTTTTCGACGACATCAAGGGCGATTTCCGTTACGACCACGAACTGAACGGTTGCCTGAACTGCGGCATCTGTACGGCCACCTGCCCGTCCGCCCAGTTCTACGACTACAGCCCGCGCGAGATCGTCCAGCTCCTGTGGACGGAGAACGTCGAGCAGATCTACGACGCTATGCAGGAAAAGATCTGGGCCTGCGCCCAGTGCATGACTTGCGCTGCCCGCTGCCCGTTCAAGAATTCTCCCGGCGGGTTGGTGATGATCATGCGCGAGGTGGCCATCAAGCACGGCATGGATTCCGCCAAGGACGTGCTGCGCCCCTTCGGCCGCGTCATGCTCAAGCTCATCACCACCGGCAACCAGCTCTCGCCGGACATGATCCAGCCGGATCACTTCCCCGACTGGGGTCCCAACATCCAGAAGGTGGAGGGTGACCTCAAGACCCTGCGCAAGGCCATCCCCGTGCGTACCCTGCAGACCACCGGTACCGCCTGGGAGGTGGCCCTCAAGACCTCGGTGGAGATGTACACCATCTGGGAGATGACCGGGGTGCTGGATTCCCTGGAACGCATGGACGAGAACCTCTTCGACGTCATCGAGGACTTCATCGACGAGAAGAAAGAAGAATACGAAGAGTGGTTGGAGGAGCAGGAGGAGGACTGAGCGCCAGCTCCAGCCCTTCGTGATTCTTTCTCGATTTGGGAGTGACCGATATGTCCGAAAAAGACACCGACATCCCCGGCGGCATCGGCAAGAAGCCCGGGTTCAGCAATACCGACGGGCAAGGCATCGCCGGCCACGGCTCGTTCTTCCAGGAGTCCAACCTCAACCCGGAAGAGGCGGTGGCGGCCACCGAGTGGGTGAAGAAGCACGTCGATCGCCGCACCATGGACCTGGGCGAGCGCATGGACGACATCCGCGACCACATGTGGGAGTTGGAGAAGGAAGGCGAGATCATCGTCCATCGCATCACTGACGAGCACGAGCCGGTGACGGTGGAGACCCTGTTCGGCTGGGAGAAGAAGATCCCCACCAAGCGCTTGTGGCATCACAAGAGCTGCGGCCAGTGCGGCAACATCCCCGGCTACCCCACTTCTCTGCTGTGGTTCATGAACGAATTCGGCTACAAGCCGGGGGTGGACTACCTGGACGAGACCGACCAGACCTCGTGTACCGCCTGGAACTACCACGGTTCCGGCATCGGCAACGTGGAATCGTTGGCGGCGGTGTTCCTGCGCAACTTCCACCAGGCCTACGTCTCCGGCCAGCGCCTGGGGCATGAGCTTGGCCACTTCTATCCCTTGGTGCACTGCGGTACCTCCTTCGGCAACTACAAGGAGATCCGCAAGTACCTGATCGAGTCCGCCGAGCTGCGCGAAAAGGTGAAGAAGATCCTGGGCAAGCTGGGTCGCTTGGTGGACGGCAAGCTGGTCATCCCCGAGGAGATCGTCCACTACTCGGAGTGGGTGCACGTGATGCGCAATCGCATCGCCTCCGAGCTACAGAAGATCGACGTCTCCGACATTCGCGTGACCGTGCACGCTGCCTGCCACTATTACAAGATGGTACACGAGGACGCCATTTACGATCCCGAGATCCTCGGCGGCAATCGCACCGCGCCGGGCACCTCCATCGCCCAGGCCCTGGGGGCGCAGATCATCGACTACTCCACCTGGTACGACTGCTGCGGTTTCGGTTTCCGCCACATCATCTCGGAGCGAGAATTCACCCGCTCCTTCACCATCGACCGCAAGATTAAGGTGGCGCGCGAGGAGGCCAACGCGGACGTGATGCTGGGTATCGACACCGGTTGCATCACCACCATGGACAAGAACCAGTGGATCGGTAAGGCCCACGGCATGCAGTACGAGTTGCCCATCATGGCCGACGTGCAGTTCGCCGCCCTGGCCTGCGGCGCCGATCCCTTCAAGATCGTCCAGCTCCAGTGGCATGCCTCCCCCTGCGAACGGGTGGTGGAGAAGATGGGCATCAGCTGGGAAGACGCGAAGAAGAAATTCGAGGCCTATCTCAAAGAAGTGGAGAAAGGCAACATCGAGTATCTGTACGATCCGAAATTGGCAATCGGGGGGAACGCATAAATGCAGCAATCGATCTTGGTCGTTGGAGGCGGACCGGCTGGGCTGTCCGCGGCGGCGAACATCGCCGAGGCCGGTCACAAAGCCATCCTGGTGGAAAAGGAAGACCGCCTGGGCGGTGCGCCCATCCTCTCGGGCTACGCCAAACTGGTGCCTTCCGGAGAATGGGCGAAGGACGCCATCGGGCGCATGGTGGAACGAGTGGAGAACTCCCCCAACGTGACCGTCCACAAAAACACCAAGGTCACCAAGCTGGACGGCGAGGCGGGTGACTTCACCGCCACCCTGTCCAACGGGGAGGAGGTGAAGGTGGCGGCCGTCATTCTCGCCACCGGCTTCACCCACTTCGATCCCATCAACAAGCCCGAATGGGGCTTCGGCACCTTCCCCGACGTGGTCACCACCACCCAGGTGGAGCAGATGGTGGCCAGCGGCAAGATCGCCTGCCCTTCCGACGGGCGCGTCCCTGAGCGGGTGTGCATTCTGCTGTGCGTCGGTTCTCGTGACCGGCAGATCGGGCGCGAGTGGTGCTCCAAGATCTGCTGCACCGTGTCCGCCAACCTGGCCATGGAGATCAAGGAACTCTCCCCCGAGACGGATGTGTACATCTACTACATGGACATCCGTACCTTCGGGCTCTACGAGGACCGCTTCTACTGGAAGTCCCAGGAAGAGTTCAAGACCAAGTTCGTCAAGGCGCGTATCGCCGAAGTGACCGCTTCCCCCGACGGCCGCCTGCTGGTGAAGGGCGAGGACACCCTGGTCAAGCGCCCCATCGTCATCCCCTTCGACATGGTGGTGCACGCCGTCGGCATGGACCCCAACGTGGAGAACCCGGAGATCGCCAACGTCTTCGGCGTGGGGTTGGAGAAGCACGGCTACATCGACCGCGCCGAGCACTACACCAACACCTGCGGCACCACCCGCCGAGGCATCTACGCCGCCGGTGCCGCCTACGGCCCGGAGACCATCGACGACTCCATCTCCCAGGGGGCGGCGGCGGCCATGCGCGCGGTGGCGGACGCGGAGAAACGCTCCGCCTGAGGGCATGAATACGCCCGAGGCCAAGCTGGAGAGGATCCACCGTGAGCTGCGGACCGATCTGGAAGCAGGCGACCTGGAAGGGTTCGTCGGTCTCCTGCAGGGGAAGGGCGAATTCGTCCGCAACACCCTGCAGGGCGGCCTGGGCGAAGCGGGTTTCCTGCGTCTCGCCCGGATCACCTTCGGCTTACGGCGAAAAGGCGAAGACTTCCTGGCACCGCTCTTGGCCCCGCACGTTCTTCGGCGGCTGGAGGAACTGGTCGAACGCTTGGATAGCAGGGGTGATCCCTACGCCATCCTCGCCGAAGGCACGCAGGACCTGGACCTGGATCAGAAGCGGCGCCGCGCCCTGTGGAATCTGGCGGCCGAAGCGGCCCACTTTCGCGATCCGCAGGGGGTGCCCTTGAGCACCGTGTGGGTCACCGGCGACGCCCGTTCCATGGGCGTGCTCGACTATCTCTTCGGGCGCGACCCGCAACAGGGGGTGACCGACGTCCCGGGACGCCACCGTGCCGTGCGCGAGTGGCTGCAGAACGAGGGGTTCTACCGCGATCTGCCCTACGTCCAGGACGTCTACTACGCCAAGGGCTACGTCCTTTACATGGTCG
>WFVN01000045.1 GCA_015491615.1 Gammaproteobacteria bacterium | reverse complement strand
CTCCAGGGCGGCCTCCAGGACCACTTCGGCGATGGCGGTGAGGTAGTCGCTCACCCGCGGCAGGGGCGTATGGTCGAGGAGGTCGGCGGCGGCCACCCGCAGGACCTGGGCGCGCTTGAACTGGCGCAGGCGGTCCATGGCCGCCTCTTCGTCGTCCCCCACCGGTTCGAGCAGGCGCGCCAGCTCCCGCCGCAGGGCGTCCTTCTCCAGGGGTTCGCGCAGGCGCCGAGGGTCCACCAGCTCGTCCAGGAGGAGGGGGTGGGCGGCCAGCTCCTCGGCCACCCAGGGGCTCGCCGCGCACAGGCGCACGACCTGGGAGAGGGCGAGGGGATTTTCCACCAGCAGGTCCAGATAGGGGGTGCGACCGAGGATGGATTCCACCAGGCGCAGCAGACGGGGCCAGGCGGCGTCGGCGTCCTCCACTTGGCCCAGGGCGCCCAGGAGTAGGGGCATGAGGGCGTCGAGGCGCTCGCGGCCGCGGGCGCTGAGGGCACGCACGCGGGCGCTCTCGCGCAGGGCCACCAGGGCGGCGAGGAAGTCCTCGGGGCGGTGCAGGCCCAGGCCGGCGGCGGTAAGGCGCGCCTCGTCCGTCTCCAGGAACCCCAGCCACAGGTCGCGCAGGGGCTGGTCGGCGTCTTCGGTGGTTTCCGCCTGGGGGGCGCGGAAGACCTGTTCGAACACCCCCCGCACCCGCGCCCGCACGCGCTCGATGTGCTCCGCCAGGGTGGGCCAGTCGGGGGTGCCGAGGGCGACCGCCAGCCGCTCCCGCCCCAGGTCCTCGCCGGGAATGCGGTGCGTCTGGCGGTCTTCCTGGGCCTGGATGGCGTTCTCCAGGCGGCGCAGGAACAGGTAGTCCTCGCGCAAGCCCCGCACCTGGTAAGCCGGCATCAGCCCCAGCTCGCCGACGGCCTCCAGGGCGGCGAGCAGGGAACGGGTCTGCAGGCGTGTCTCCCGTCCGCCGCGGATGAGCTGGAAGACCTGCACCACGAACTCGATCTCGCGGATGCCCCCCGGGCCCAGCTTGACGTCGTCCAGCCGCTTGCGCCGCCGTGCCTCCCGTTCGATGAGGGCCTTCAGGTCGCGCAGGGCGGCGATGGCTCCGTAGTCCAGGTAGCGGCGGTAGACGAAGGGGCGCAGGCGCGCCAGGAGGGCCTCGCCGGCGGCGTGGTCCCCGGCCACCGGTCGCGCCTTGACGAGGGCGTAGCGCTCCCACTCGCGTCCGTGGGTCTGGTAGTAGTCCTCCATGGCGTCGAAGGCGAGCACCAGTTGCCCGGCGTCGCCGAAGGGGCGCAGGCGGGTGTCCACGCGGAACACGAAGCCGTCCTCGGTGGGCCGGTCCAAGAGGTTCACCAGGCGCTGGGCGAGGCGGGTGAAATACTGGCCGTGGGTGAGGGGCCGGGGCGCCCCGCCCACCTCCCCTTCCTCCCGGTAGGCGAAGATGAGGTCCACGTCGGAGGAGAAGTTGAGCTCGCCCCCGCCCAGCTTGCCCATGCCCAGGACCACCAGGGACAGGGGATTGCCGGCGGCGTCCACCGGCTGCCCCAGTTCGCGCGCCTGCCAGGCGGACAGGCGCGCCAGGCCCAGGTCGATGGAGGCCTCGGCGAGGGCGGACAGCTCGCGCAGGGTCTGGATCTCCTCCGCGCGCCCGGTCACTTCCCGCCAGGCGATGCGCACCATCTCCCGGCGCCGGTAGCGGCGCAGCACACGCCCCAGCTCGGCCTCGTCGCGGGCCGCCTCCACCAGGGGTGTCAGGGTGCGGGTGTGGAAATCGTCCGGCCGGTCTTCGTCCAGATCGCCCCCCCGCAGGAGGTCGGGGAGGAGGGTCGGCTCGGCGATGCAGGCACGGGCGATGAATTCGCTGGCGGCGAAGGCGCGGGGTAGGCCGGCGGCCTCGGCGGCACGCCAGTCCAGGGACACCTCGGCTTCTCTCAGCTTTTCCCGGAGCTGTTCCCGGCGGGTCTCCACCCGCTCGGCGAGGGCGGGGGGCAAGGCGATGTCGGAATCCATGGGACCTCCTGCGTCCAGGTTAGCGGCGCCGCCCATTCAAGCCAAGGGCGGGCGCTGCCGATGCATCGGGGCAACGGAGGAGCCCATGCAACTGGAAGTCTATCTGCGCCGCATGTGCGAACTGGAGGCCTCGGACCTCTACCTCACCACCGGCGCCGCCCCCACCGCCAAGGTCCAGGGCGAGATGGTGCCCCTGGACGAGGAACGCCTGGATCCGGAACGGGTGCGGGCCATTGCCGAGGAGATCATGAGCCCCGAGCAACGGGAGGAATTCGAACGCACCCACGAGTTGAACCTCGCCCTCTCCGTGCCCGGCGTCGGGCGCTTCCGCGTCAACCTCTTCCACCAGCGCAACCAACCGGCCCTGGTGGCGCGCCACATCAAGACCGAGATCCCCGACTTCAAGTCCCTGGGGCTGCCGCCGGTGCTCACCAAGCTGGTGATGCAGAAGCGCGGACTGGTCCTGTTCGTGGGCGGCACCGGCTCGGGCAAATCCACCTCCCTGGCCTCCCTCATCGATTTCCGCAACACCCATGCCGCCGGCCACATCATCACCATCGAAGACCCGGTGGAATTCATGCACCGGCACAAGAAGTCCATCGTCAACCAGCGCGAGGTGGGGATCGACACGGTGGACTACGCCGAGGCCCTCAAGAACACCCTGCGCCAGGCCCCGGACGTCATCCTCATCGGTGAGATCCGCGACCGCGACACCATGGAACACGCCCTCGCCTTCTCCCAGACCGGGCACCTGGTCCTCTCCACCCTACACGCCACCAACGCCAGCCAGACTTTCGAGCGTATCCTCAGCTTCTTTCCCGAGGACCGCCACGCCCAGATCCGCATGGACCTCAGTTTCAACCTGCGCGGCATCGTCTCACAGCGCCTGGTGAACGGCCGCGACCGGCAGCGGGTGGTGGCGGTGGAGGTCCTCCTGGTCACCCCGCGCGTGGCGGACGTCATCCACAAGGGCGACTTCCACCTGTTGCCGGAGATCATCGAAAAATCGACCAACCTGGGGATGCAGAGCTTCGACCAGGCCCTCTACGAACTGCACAAGGCCGGGCGCATCGACCTCAAAGAGGCCCTGCGCAACGCCGACTCACCCAACAACCTGCGCCTGAAGGTCAATCTGGAATCGGGCACCATCGGCCACCAGGCCAACAAGCTTTCCCTGCGCCTGGATGACGACCCCCTCGACGACTGACCGCTC
>WFVN01000044.1 GCA_015491615.1 Gammaproteobacteria bacterium | reverse complement strand
CCCTCTACCCGCCGGGGACCCTGGCCGGCCTGCACGAGTACCTCGCGTCGGGCGGGCGCTCGGTGCAGGGCTTCATCCGCGCCCGTCCCCACCGCCTCGTTCACTTCCCCGAGCCCGGGGCCTTCGCCAACCTCAATACCCCGGCCGACCTGGAGGCCCTGCCATGCCCACGGTGATCGCCTTCACCGCCCCCTCGGGGACGGGCAAGACCACCCTCCTCACCGCCCTCCTCCCCCGCCTGCGCCGAGCCGGGCTGCGGGTGGGGGCGGTCAAGCACAGCCACCACCGCGTCGAATGGGACCGCCCGGGCAAGGACAGCCACCGCCTGCGCGAAGCCGGCGCCGAGGAGGTCCTGCTGGCGGCCGGAGGGCGCTGGGCCCTGTTCGCCGAGCCCCCCGAGCCGCCGCCCTTTGCCGATCTCCTCCAGCGCCTGGATCCGAGTCTGGACCTGGTCCTGGTGGAGGGTTTCGGCGACGAGCCCCTGCCCCGCATCCGCCTCTACCGCCGGGGGGTGGGCCCCATGCCCGAATGGGCCGATCCCGGCCTCGTCGCCGTCGCCAGCGACGTGCCCCTGGCGGCGCCCGTCCCCCGTCTGGACCTGAACGACCCCGGGGCCATCGCCCGCTTCATCCTCGAATACCACCGCAAGGAGTCTCCGCCATGAGCGACCGAGCCACCTGTCACGACGATTTCGACCCCAACAGCTTGCCCGTGCCCCGGGCCCTGCAGTTCATCACCGAGAAGATCGCGCCCGTCGCCGGCTTCGAACGCCTGTTCCTGCGCCAGGCCCTGGATCGCGTCCTCGACGAGGACATCCGCTCCCCCCGCGACGTGCCCCCCTTCGCCAACTCGGCCATGGACGGCTACGCCCTGCGCGGCGACGACCTGCCCCAGGCCGGCACGGCCGAACTCACCGTGGTCGGCAAGGCCTTCGCCGGCCACCCCTTCACCGGCACCGTGGGCACGGGCGAGGCGGTGCGCATCATGACCGGCACCCCCCTCCCCGAGGGCGCCGACACGGTGATCATGCAGGAGCGGGTGGAGCCCCTCCCCGGCGGGCGCATCCGCATCCAGGCGGGGCACCGGGCGGGTGAGAACGTGCGCCAGGCGGGCGAGGACATCGCCGCGGGGTCGGTGGTCCTCGCCCGCGGCCGACGTCTGCAACCGGCCGACCTGGGCCTGCTCGCCTCCCTGGGCATCGCCGAGGTGCGCTGCCGGCGTCGCCCGCGGGTGGCCCTCTTCTCCACCGGCGACGAGCTGCGCCCCCTGGGCGCCACCCTGGGCCCGGGCGAGATCTACGACAGCAACCGCTACACCCTGCACGCCCTCCTCACCCGTCTGGGGCTGGAAGTACTGGACCTGGGGGCCGTCCCCGACGACCGCGCGGCCCTGGCCGAGGCCCTGAGCAGCGCCGCCGGCGAGGCCGACGCCCTGATCACCAGCGGCGGCGTGTCGGTGGGCGAGGCGGACTACGTGAAGGGCCTGCTGGAGGAACTGGGGGAGGTGCACTTCTGGAAGCTGGCCATGAAGCCGGGCCGCCCCCTGGCCTTCGGGCAACTGGGCCGCTGCTACTTCTTCGGCCTGCCCGGCAACCCCGTGTCCGTGGCCGCCACCTTCTACCAGTTCGTCGCCCCTGCCCTGCGCCGCCTGGCGGGCGAGGCACCCCGGCGCCCCCTGACCCTGCGCGCCGTCACCCTGGAACCGTTGAAGAAGCGCCCCGGGCGGGTGGACTTCCAGCGCGGCATCCTGGAGAACGACGAAGCGGGGCGCCTCACCGTGCGCAGCACCGGCAACCAGGGCTCCCACGTCCTCAGCTCCATGAGCCGCGCCAACTGCTTCATCGTCCTCGACCAGGACCAAGGCGACGTGCCCGCCGGCACGGAGGTGACGGTGCAATACTTCCCCGACCTGCTGTAAAACGAAACGGGGCCGCGTCAAGCGGCCCCGTCCCACACGATCGCCGGCGGAGTCATTCCGTCTTGTCGGGCGACTCGGGCGCCTCGCTCTCTCGTGGCGAGGCCGGCAGGGTATTGGCCCGTTTCACTACCGCCTTCTTGGTGGCGGACTTTTTCGTCGCAGTCGATTTTTTCACCGTGGATTTCTTTGCCGTGGATTTATTTGCCGTGGATTTCTTGCTCGCGGTCTTTTTGGCGGTGGCCTTTTTCTTCGCCGCCGCCTTCTTCTTGGCCAGTTCCTTCTTGCGTTTCTCGGCCCGTTTCTGCTTTTCCCGTTCCTTTTTCTCCCACTCCTTTTCCCATTTGGCGATAAATTTCTCGATCGCCTTTTCGAGGGCTTTTTTCTTGCGTTCTTCGGCCTTGCGGGCGCGTTCCTCCTCTTTCTTCTTCGCCGCCTCCAGCCGCTTCTTCTCCGCCTCGGCCTTTTTCTTGGTCATCCTGGCCTTTTTCTTTTCCATGGCCTGTTTCTTGGCGAGCGCCTTTTTCTTGGCCTGCTCGCGCTTTTTCTCCAGCGCCTTCTTGCGCGCCAGGGCCTTTTTCTTGGCCAGTTCCTTCTTCTTGGCGAGGGCCTTTTTCTTCTCCATCAGTTTCTTCTTGGCCAACGCTTTTTTCTTCGCCAACAGTTCCCGGCGCCGTTTCAAGGCCAGCTTCCGTTTCTCGGCCGCGGTCATTTTTTGCTTTCCCGTCTTCTCGTTTTCCGTTGCCTTCGTTGCCATGGAACGCTCCTTGGTGGATGTGCTTTTCACGTCTGCGCCGGGCCGACCGGGGGAACGAACAGGGAATCCTCCAGCCTTTTCGGCCGTTCGCGGAGCAGCTTTAAGCCCCGTGAAAATTACAAGGCAAAACCTGTTTTGTCACGCCCGAAAAAAGGGGGGATGAGACCGAGCAGGAGGAGCAAAAAAACTGGGTCCAAGACAGCACGGCGAACGTTTTCGTCGCCACGCGTGCGTGCCTCGACGATCACGAGGATGACGCGCCGCTCGCCATTCCCGTTGACGAAAATGAGGCGGTACTCTCCCTGCGGGCCCGGTTCAGGCCAGGAAAACTGTCCGTTTCGGAAACTGGATCCGCCCGGCGCCGGGCCCGTCAGGCGGAAATTCTCCGTCGGCGGAAGCTGGAAATTGAGGGGTGTGCCTTCGGTCACCCGATAGACATCGCGCTGGGCGTCGTTTTCTTGCGCGGCGGGTGAGACGATGATTTTGAGATCGGCGCTGCCCACGGCGCATCGGTCGTCGCTGGCGTGGTGGCGAAAGACATAGGTCCCCGGCTGATCGAGACGCAGGCTCAGGGCCGCGCCGAGGCGGCCGGCGCCGTTCACCACCGGACCGGAGACCTGGGCCCACCACCGGGTTCGGACGGCGCCCTCGGCGTCCTCGGCGCGGGCACGCAGCTCGATGTCCGCGCCGGCCTGCGCCGCTTGGATGGCGCCACCGGGAAAGGTGACAGTGGGCGGGCGGTTGCCCGCGGCTTCCGGGTCGCCGCACAGACGCAGGCGGTAGCGGGTGGGCGGGCGGTCCTCGAGGGCGTTTTCCGGCGGGCGGAAGACCAGCAGGTGCCAAAAATTGGCGTCCGACAGATCGACACTCTCCAGGCGTTGCACGGGGCCGCCCGGGGCGACTGCGAGGGTGTCCTGAACTGCGCTCTGGCCGTCCTGGAAATACACCCGGGGCGGCACTCTGTCCAGGACGAGCCCTACCCCGCGCGGGTCGTCAGGGATTAGTTCCACCACCCAGCGCCCGGGCGGCGGATGAAAGTGGTAGGGGTGGCGGTGGTCGTAAGGGTCGGCCTGGAGGGTGGTCTCCACCGTCTCGCCGACGGCCAAGGCGCCCAGGTGGAGGGGGAAGTGGCGGGTGACGGGAGCGCCGCCATCGTCGATCTCCACCGCCAGCAGGGCACGTCGATGGGCGGAGAAGTCACCGGCTCGCAGAGAAAAGGTCACCAGGGCCACTCCTTGGGCAGGCAAGCCGTCCAGGAGGGCCTCGGGGCCGGTCGCCGTCAGGGGGCCATCCACCACCCGCAAGGTGAGGCGCAGGGGGCCGGCGTCCACCGTGCCGGCGTTCTCCACCGCCACGTTCAGCTCGAAGGCCTCACCGGGGTCCACCTGCCCGTCGCCGTCCTCGTCGTTGGCCACCACCGCATCGCGCAGGAGAGGGATCGGGGTGGGGGCAGCGCGCAGGGCGGCGAGGGCCCCGGCGGCGTCCAGGGCGCCGTCGGTGCGCGAGCGACCGCGTACCGGCAGGGGGCGGACACCGGCCAGTAGGGCGGCGCGCAGGCGCGCGGCATCGGCGCCGGGGTCGGCGGCGCGTAGGAGGGCGAGAGTGCCGGTCACCAGCGGGGCGGCGAAGGAGGTGCCCGCGACGGTGGCGTATCGGCCGTCGAGGTCGGTGGTGTAGATCCCTTCTCCCGGGGCGAACAGGTCCACCGTGAAGGCCCCTTCGCTGCTCCAGGTGGCGGGCCGCCCGTCCCGGTCCAGGGCGCCGACGGCGATGAGGTTGGGGCGCTCCAGGGCGGCGGGATAGACGGGCGCCAGGCGGTGGTCGCCATGGCCGTTGCCGGCCGAAGCCACCAGGAGGATGCCGCTTGCGGCGAGGGCGTCCACCGCCTCCAGCTCGGCCTGGGAGTCGTCGATGCCGCTGTAGCTGTAGTTGACGGCCACGGGCCCCTGTTCGGAGAGCCAGCCGTAGGCCGCCACGGCGTTGGCGACGCCGAATCGGCAACCCAGGGCGGCGACGGCGATACCGGCCTGCCACACGGCCCCGGCGGTGCCCTGGGCATTGTCCCCCACGGCCGCCATGACCCCGGCCACCTGGGTGCCGTGGCGGGGCATGGCCAGGGTTCCCAGGCAGGGGTGGGGGGTGACGTCGTCCGCCGCCAAGCCCTGCCCGTAGCGGTAGTTGCGTCCGACAGAGACGTTGGCGGCGAGGTCGGGGTGGTCCGTCGCCAGGGCATCGTCCACCAGGCCCAGGCGCACGTCGGGGTCGCCGGTGAGCGTCTCCCACGCTCCGGGCAGGCCGGCCAGGTCCCAGAAGGCGAAGCGCCCGGCGGGGGCGAAGCGAGTTTCGTTGGGGAGCCGGTCAGGCCGGCGTGGGGCATCGGCCTCGGCCCAGAGCACCCCCGGCAGGGCCAGGAGGCGGTCCAGATCGGCGCCGGGCCAGGTCCATAACGCCCAGCCGGGCAGGCCCAAGGGGCGGCGTTGCACCTCGGGAGGGATCTGTACGTCGGGGCCTTCCCGCACCAGCCAGTCGCCCGCCCCCGCCGGCGGGACCGCGGCCAGGAGGAGGGTCAGGAAGGCACGGCAGGCGTTCATGCGCGGCGACGGGCCACCTGCCACAGGGCGACGGTGAGCAACAGGGGGAGGACGGGATCGACGCCCGGGGCGCCGGGGGCGAGGCTGCACCCGCCGCCGCGGGCACCACCGAGGGGCTGCCAAACACAGCCGCCGCCGGACCCGGAGCCACCGAGGGGCGTCCCGGGGACCATGTGGGCGGTGATGCGGTAACGGCGTTCGGCCTGGTGGCGGGCGCTGCACGGCCCGTTCCGGGACGGGGCGATGAGGAGCAGTTGGTAGTCGCCGGGGGGCGGGCGCAGCACGTGCAACCGGGTGGTATTGCCCAGGGTGAAAGTGGTCTGCACGCCGTCGGCCTTTCCTCCCTGGCAGTAGGTGTAGTAGTCCAGTTGCGGATAGCCGCCGCGGGCGATGGCCAGATCTATCACCGCATTCCTCGGCACGGCGATCACTTCCACGTCGATGTAGAGGTCGTAGCCGGGACGATCGGGCACCGTCAGGTGCAGGCGCTGGATGTCGTCCTGGTCGTTGCGACGCAGGCGGCCGGTGACCACGGTGCCGTCCACCGGCAGACGCCCCACCTCCAGGGGCACGGTGCGGGTCATGCCGAGGGAGAAATCGAAGGAAAGAGGCTGGCGCGTCGGTTCGCCGGAATCGGATACGGTGAGACCCAGGTCCAGGCCGGCCTGAACGTCGGTGAGGGCTTGGCCGTCCAGGCTTACGGCGGGGAGGGTCTCGTCGGCGTCACCGAACCAACGTAAGGTGAGGTGGGCGCGACCCTGTGCCCCCGGTACGGCGAGGGCGGGGTCGAAGAGGCCCTCGCCTTCCAAATCCAGGGATTCGATGACCACGGTGGGCGTCCCGGTAACCAGGGCGGCCAGTGCCGCCTCGGCATCCACCCGCCCGTCGCTGGCCAGCAGGCCGCTCTGCCCCACGAGCGGCGCCGCCCCAGCGAGCAGCGCCCCCTTCACTGCCAGGGCGTCGGCGTCAGGGTTGAGGCTCCACAGGAGGGCGGCGACCCCGGCAGTGAAAGGGGCGGCGAAAGAGGTGCCATCCTGCCCACCATCCCAGCCGGCCTCGGGATCCGTGGCGAACGGGGCGCGGGTGTAGGTGGGCAGCACCAGGTTCGTGCCCGGGGCGGCGATATCCACCGACAGGGCCCCGTACTGGCTCCAGGGGGTGAGGCGCCCGTCGTCACCCGACGCCGCCACCGCCAGCACCTCGGGCTGAGGCATGGAGGAAGGGTAATCGGGAATGTAGTCGTTGTTGACGTCGTAATTGCCCGCCGCCGTCACCA
>WFVN01000043.1 GCA_015491615.1 Gammaproteobacteria bacterium | reverse complement strand
GTGTATAAGAGACAGGCGATGGGGTGGGGGTAGGGGGTGAAGGAGAGCTCCACCTGTCCCGCCTCCCACAGGCGCCGGTAGGTGGGGATGATGTCGGCCATGAGTTCGCCGACGATGACCAGGAGCTGACGTCGCTCGTGCAGGGTGTAGCGACCGCCCTTGTCCATGAGGGCCCGCACGCGTCCGTCGCGGCGGCGCACCGTTTCCCCCAGCCAGGCGAGGTGGTACCACACCACCAAATCCACCAGGAATTGGTCGGCGACGTACTCGGCCAGGTCCGGCTGGGTGAGTACCCGGTCGGCAATGTCCACCAAGCGGCGGTAGGGGGAGAAGCGGCTCACGACCGTCTCCCGGTTGACCTTCAGACAGGCCTCCACCAGTCGCGCCCGCGCCTCCGGAGCGGCGGGCATGACCGTCGCCGCGAGTGTCGCCAGCAAAGGATCGCGGATGGCGCCGCCGTGGTCCAGGAAGGCCTGGATCTGACCGGCGTAGTCGTCGATCTGCTCCAGGAGGATGGGGGCGAAGTTGACCACCGCCCGCGCCCCGGGCACGGCGGCAATGATGGCTGCCATGTCCACGTAGTCCTTGATGCCATGCAGATAGGTCCAAGGAAGCTGGTAGTGGCCGGTGGCCTCGTTACGGTACTGGGGCTGGTGCATGTGCCAGCACAGCACCACCTTCAAGGGGCCGTCAGCGGACATGATGCCGCCCCTCGCCCAGCATCTCCGGCGTCACCAGGACCACCCCGCCGGGGCTGATCTCGAAACGTTCGGCATCTTTCGCGTGATCGTAGCCGATCTCCATGCCCGCGGGGATGGTGCAGCCCTTGTCGATGATCACCTTTTTCAGGCGCGCACCGCGCTCCACGGTCGCCTCCGGGAGGATGACCGAGTCCTCGATGAGCGCCCCTTCGCGCACCACGACGCTGGAGAAGAGCAGCGAGTGGCGCACCCGGGCGCCGGAGATGATGCAGCCGCCGGAGACCATGGAATCCACTGCCATGCCCCGCCACTCCGGGTTGTCGAAGACGAACTTGGCGGGCGGGAGCTGCTCCTGGTAGGTCCAGATGGGCCACTCCCTGTCGTACAGGTTGAGGTCGGGGGTGACGCCGATGAGCTCCATGTTGGCGGCCCAGTAGGAATCGATGGTGCCTACGTCGCGCCAGTAGGCGGTCTTGCCGGTGGCGGCGTCGCGGAAGGAGTAGGCGTGCACCCGATACTTGTCGATGATGGCGGGGATGATGTCCTTGCCGAAGTCGTGGCTGGAGCCCGGGGTGTCGGCGTCGCGGATGAGTTGTTCGTAGAGAAAATCCGGAT
This sequence comes from Gammaproteobacteria bacterium, assembly GCA_015491615.1. Taxonomy (GTDB): domain Bacteria; phylum Pseudomonadota; class Gammaproteobacteria; order S012-40; family S012-40; genus S140-43. The sequence goes on along the minus strand of WFVN01000043.1, from coordinate 1,099 downwards.
TGAAGACGTAGATGCCCATGGAGGCCAGGGCCTGGTCGGGGTTGTCCGGCATGGGCCTGGGGTGCTCCGGTTTCTCCTGGAACTCCACCACCCGACCGTCCGCGTCCGTCGCCATCACCCCGAAGGCGCGGGCCATGTCCAGGTCCACCTCGATGCAGCCCACGGTCATGTCCGCCCCCTTCTCCACGTGGTGGGCGATCATGGGGCCGTAGTCCATCTTGTAGATGTGGTCGCCAGCGAGGATGAGGATGTAGCCCGGATCGTGACGGCGGATGATGTCCAGGTTCTGGTACACCGCGTCGGCAGTGCCCGCGTACCAGGAGGCATCGATGCGCTGCTGGGCCGGCAACAGCTCCACGAATTCACCGAATTCACCACGCAGGAAGCTCCACCCCTGTTGAATGTGGCGGATGAGGGAGTGGGCCTTGTACTGGGTCACCACGGCGATAGAACGGATGCCCGAGTTGATGCAGTTGGAGAGGGGAAAGTCGATGATGCGGAACTTGCCCCCGAAGGGTACCGCCGGCTTGGCCCGCCAGCGGGTCAATTGTTTGAGACGGCTGCCCTTGCCGCCGGCGAGAATGATGGCCAGGGTCTGGCGGGTGATGCGACTGACGAAGCGCGTGACGTGCGGCTCCACGAATCCCTCCCTCGGTTGTGGCCCTTTAGGATGCTACCCCATGCGTCCGCCCCCCGAAACCGCTTCGGCGCCCTTTTTCGGGCTGTTCTACAATGGCCTACCGAACGATTCGGAAAAAGCATAGGACATGATGGACATCGCCGCCTCACCTGACCTTGCCCGCCTCCTGGAGGCCCGTCACCACGACCCCTTCGCCTTCCTCGGGCGCCACCCCGCAGGGCCGGGGCGGGTGGTGTGGCGGGTGTTCCTGCCCGGGGCCCGGTGGGCGCGGGCGGTGGAGCCGGACGAAGCGCTCACCCGCGTGCACGAGGCCGGGCTGTTCCAGTGGGAAGGCCCGGAAGGGCGGCTCTCCCCCCACCCCATGGTGCGCTGGGAAGACGCCCACGGGCACGAACGCCAAGCGGTGGACCCCTACACCTTCCTGCCAGTGATCCCCGATTTCGACCTCTACCTGTTCGG
>WFVN01000042.1 GCA_015491615.1 Gammaproteobacteria bacterium | reverse complement strand
GCCCGGCCCCGTCCCGTCCCGCCCCGGCGGCGCGTGCCGCCGCCCCGCGCCAGGCCCCGCCGGCCGCCGGCGGTGACGAGGAGTGGGAGGAATTCTGATGCCGGCCCAGCAGGCCCTCGCGGCGGTTCCCTCGGGTGCCACGGGCTTCGTCTTCACCGACGCCGACTTCGACCGCATCCGCCGGCTCATCAAGGCGCAGACCGGCATCCACCTCTCGGACGCCAAGCGCAGCCTGGTGTACAGCCGCCTGGGGCGGCGCCTGCGGGCCCTGGGGCTTGCCGATTTCGCCAGCTACTACGCCCTCGTCGAGCGGGACGCGGAGGAGCTGGTGCGCTGCATCAACGCCATCACCACCAACCTCACCGCCTTCTTCCGCGAGCCCCACCACTTCGAGTTCCTGGCCGACCGGGTGCTGCCGGAACTCAAGCAGCGCCACGCCCATGACCGGCGCATCCGCATCTGGTCGGCGGGCTGTTCCACCGGCGAGGAGCCCTATTCCATCGCCATGGTGGTGCGCGAGGTGATGGGCACCGCCCCCGGTTGGGACATCAAGATCCTCGCCACCGACCTGGATTCGGACGTGGTCGCCAAGGCCGCCAGCGGTATCTACGAACTGGAACGGGTGGCGGGCATGGACGAGACGCGCAAGCGCCGCTGGTTGCGGCGCGGGCGAGGGGCCAACGCCGGGCGCGTGCGCATCGCCCCCGAGGTGCGCGAGCTGATCACCTTCCGCCAGCTCAACCTCATGCACCCCTGGCCCATGCGCGGGCCCTTCGACGTCATCTTCTGCCGCAACGTGGTCATCTACTTCGACAAAGAGACCCAGCGCCGCCTGTTCGACCGCTACGCCGACATCATGGCCCCCGAGGGGTACTTGTTCATCGGCCACTCGGAATCCCTGCACCGGGTCTCTGACCGCTTCGAACACCTGGGCAAGACCATCTACCGGAGGATCCGATGAGCCTCGCCCCCACCCTGGGCCACCCCGAGCTGCCGCCGCCGCTGCCCGAGTTCGCCCACATCAACCGTTACTGGGACAAGACGCGCAACATGCCGGCGGCGAAGATCAAGCCGGGGGAGCTGTACGTGACCCTGCGCGACGAGCTCGTCACCACCGTCCTCGGCTCCTGCGTCTCCGCCTGCATCCGCGACCGCAAGCTGGGCATCGGCGGCATGAACCACTTCATGCTCCCCGACGGCGGCCTGGAGGGCGCCGGCGACGCCGCCCGCTACGGCGTCTTCGCCATGGAATCCCTCATCAACGCCATCCTCAAGCACGGCGGCCGGCGCGAGCGCCTGGAAGTGAAGCTGTTCGGCGGCGGCCGCATCATGGGCAGCAACGCCAGCGACGTGGGCCGGCGCAACGTCGAGTTCGCCCGCTGCTTCGTGCGCACCGAGGGGTTCCAGATCGCCGCCGAGGACCTGGGCGGCGACCACCCGCGCAAAATCGTCTACTTCCCCGCCAGCGGCCGGGTGCTGGTGAAGAAGCTGCAAGCCCTCCACAACGACACCCTCGCCGATCGTGAACGCCGTTACGTGCACGAGCTGCAGCAAAAACCGGTGGCCGGGGACATCGAGCTATTCGATTAGGAGAGACCCATGGACACAATCAAGGTGCTGGTGGTAGACGACTCGGCCATGGTGCGCCAGCTCCTCACCGAGATCCTCTCCCAGGACCCGCAGATCGAAGTGGTGGGTACCGCCCCCGACCCCTACATCGCCCGCGACAAGATCAAGCGCCTCAACCCGGACGTGCTCACCCTGGACGTGGAGATGCCGCGCATGGACGGGGTCACCTTCCTCGCCAACCTCATGCGCCTGCGCCCCATGCCGGTGGTGATGGTCTCCTCCCTCACCGAGAAGGGCGCCGACGTCACCCTGCGCGCCCTGGAACTGGGGGCGGTGGACTTCGTCACCAAGCCGGCGGTGGACGTGGCCCACGGCCTGGAGGCCTACGCCCAGACCCTCATCGACAAGGTCAAGGCGGCGGCGCGGGTGCGCGTGCGCGCCATCGGCGAACGCCCGCAGGTGAAGCGCCTCGCCTCCAGCGGCCTGTTCAAGTCCACCGACAAGGTCATCGCCGTGGGGGCCTCCACCGGCGGCACCGAGGCCATCAAGGACCTCCTCCTCGCCCTCCCCGCCGACACCCCCGGCATGGTCATCACCCAACACATCCCCGCCGCCTTCAGCGGCCCCTTCGCCCGGCGCATGGACGGGGTGGCGGCGATGACCGTGCGCGAGGCGAGCGACGGGGAGCAGATCCTCCCCGGGCACGTGTACATCGCCCCCGGCGACCGCCATTTGAAAGTGGAACGCTCCGGCGCCCGTTACCTGTGCCGCCTGGACGACGGCCCGCGCGTCAACCGCCACAAGCCGTCGGTGGACGTGCTTTTCCACTCGGTGGCCGAGAACGTCGGCCCCAACGCCCTCGGCGTCATCCTCACCGGCATGGGCGACGACGGCGCCCGCGGCATGCGCGCCATGCACGACGCCGGCGCCCACACCATCGCCCAGGACGAGAAGACCTCGGTGGTGTGGGGGATGCCCGGCGAGGCGGTGGCCCACGGCGGGGTGGACGAGGTCCTCCCCCTGGACGCCATCCCCGGCCGCATCCTGCAACGCCTGCGCGCCGAAGCCTGAGCGCGAAATGTGTATCCGGAAGAGACGATCACCGCTCACGAACCCCGTTGTAATTCGGAGGAAAGCATGACTCTTCAACGCACCGTCAGCCCCGACGGCAAGACCGTCACCATCCGCATCCAGGGGCGTTTCGACTTCAACCTCCACAAGGAATTCCGCGATGCCTACGGTGGCGAAGCGGCCGACGCCAGCCACTACGTCATCGACTTCAAGGACACCGAGTACATGGACAGCTCGGCCCTGGGGATGCTCCTCCTCTTGCGCGAGCACGCCGGGGGTATTCCCGAACGGGTACGCCTCGTCAACGTCAACCCCGAGCTGCGCAAGATCCTCGAGATCTCCAACTTCCACCACCTGTTCAAGATGGACTGAAACGGTGGAGGAGGCGGCCCTACCCCGCAGCGGCGAGCAGGTCCTGGACCTGCCACCCCTCACCCTCCTGGTGGTGGACGATGAAGCCACCGGGCGTGCCATCCTGCGGGCCCTCCTGGAACAGGACGGGCACCGGGTGATCGAGGCCGAGGACGGGGCCGGGGCGGTGGCCGCCTTCTCCGAACACCGGCCGGACATGGTCCTCATGGACGTGATGATGCCGGAGATGGACGGCTACCAGGCCACCACCCTCATCAAAACCATGAGCGGCGAGGAATTCGTCCCGGTGTTGTTCGTCACCGCCACGTTGGACGACGAATCCTTGGCTCTGTGCGTGGCCTGCGGCGGCGACGATTTCATCGCCAAGCCCTTGAACCGCTTCCTGCTGCGCGCCAAGCTGGCGGCCATGGAGCGCATGCGGCGCCTCTATCGGGAGCTCACCGAACAGCGCGACGCCCTCCTCGCCCACCACCAGCGCTTGCAGACCGAGCACGAAGTGGCCGAGCGGGTGTTCTCCAAGATCCTCCACGCCAACCCCCTGGACACCGAAAACCTGCGCATCCACCTCGCTCCCATGGAGATCACCAACGGCGACGTGGTGTTCAGTGCCCGCCGCCCACTGGGAGAAGGGCGGCACCTGCTGCTGGGCGATTTCACCGGCCATGGGTTGTCCGCGGCCTTGGGGGCGATGCCCGTCCCCGACATCTTCTATGCCATGACCGAGCGGGGCTTCTCGCTGCGCGCCATCACCCTGGAGATCAACAAAAAACTGCGCGAAAAACTCCCCACCGGCCTGTTCATGGCCTGCGCCCTGGTCCACCACGACCCCGTCGCCGGGCGTCTGGAGGTCTTCAATTGCGGCCTGCCGGACGTCTTTCTCGTCGACCGGCGGGGCGGTCTCAAGGCACGCATTCCTTCCGCCAATCTGCCCCTCGGGGTGGTCGGCTCCGAGGAGCTGAGCCTGCAGTCCGAGACCATCGACGTGGCGCCGGGCGATCGCGTGTTCCTGTACTCCGACGGCCTCATCGAGGCGGTGGACGAACACGGAGAGATGTTTGGCGAGGCGCGCCTGCTGGCGGAGATCGAGGCCGGGCATCCGCCGCACCGCCTGTTCGAGCGCATCCGCGCGGCGGTGGACGCCTTCCGCGGCGAGGCACACCAGAACGACGACATCACCCTGGTGGAGATGTTGTGCGTCGGGAGCATGGGTGGCGAAGATCGTCCGCTGGACGTCCAGTCTCGGGCGGTGCAGAACGATCTGCCGGAACAACGGGTCTGGTGTTTGGCGTTGGAACTGGGAGCCGAGGCCCTCCGGGCCTTCGATTTGAACCAATTCATGAGCGAAGCGATGGCGTGCATGCCGCGCCTGCGTCCCCACGCCACCCAGTTGTTCACCATCCTCGCCGAGTTGTATTCCAACGCCTTGGAGCACGGCGTTCTCGGGCTGGATTCGGGCCTCAAGCGAGACCCCCTGGGTTTCACCCGTTATTACGAGGAGCGGGCACGGTGCCTGGAGGGGTTGCAAAAGGGGCGCATTCGCCTGGAGCTGTCCTTGCTGTCGCAGGACCAGCGGGAGGCGGTGCAGATCCTGGTGGAAGACAGCGGCCCCGGTTTCGACCACCGCGCGCGCCTGGGCCGGGAGGCGCAGGCAGGCGAAGCTTGCGGTCGTGGCCTGACCCTGTTGCGTTCCCTGTGCCCCGACATCCGCTGGCTGGGGAAGGGCAACCGGGTGGTGGCCACCTACCGGCCCCGTTGACGGCATCGGCGCATCCACCACGCCGCACCTGCGAGGAAGAACAGCCCACCCCAAAAGAGCGACGGGCGGCTCACCGACCACACGACCGGAGCGAGGGCGGCGCGTATCCACGGGAGGGTCGCCGGGTGCTCCCGCAGCCATTGGGCCCAAGCCGGGGAGTGGCGGTAGTAGAAGGCCACGAGAAGGCGTCCGGGGGCGTGGGGCAGGAGCCAGCGGTCGCGGAAGGTGCGCAGGCGCGCCACCTCCGGGGCGAGGAAAGAGCCGTAAGCGGCGGTGGCGATGAAACACCCTTCGCGGGGTACCGGGGTACGGGTCTCCACCTGGCTGTCCTGCGGGGAGAGGTCGGGCTCCCCGGAACTCACCTCCACCACGTTGACGATCTCCCGGTCCACGAGGATGGGACGGGGGCGGGCGCGCACGGTCATGCGCAACACCTCGCCCGGCCATAGTTCCTGGGAGACGCACGTCGCCTTGTATACTTCCACGCGGCAGATGCCCGGGTCGGCCGCCACGTCGATCAGGGTCATGCCGATGTAGAGGCGATTTTCCACCACCACGCAGGTGGCGTACCGATCGCCGGCGTTCTCCACTTCGATGGTGTAGGTGAGGGGCTCGCCCACGCGCACGGACGATTTGTCCGCGCTCACCGTCAGGCGCAGGTCCACGGGGCTGGTCTCGGTGGGGACGAGGACGAAGCCGTTGAGGGTGCCGGCGGCGTCCTCGCCCTGCACGGCGATCCACGGCGGGTTTTGCTCGTTGACGGCGTGGGCGCTCACCAGGGTCCAGTCCCCGCCCTGGGGGAAAGGGTCGTCGACGCTCAGCAGGCGGTTGAGATCGAAGGTGGCGCACAAGTCGGTGTAGAGGAAAGCGCGGCGGGCACCGTCGGCGTCGCTGGATTCGCCCACCGTGTCGCCGCGGGCGTTGACTGCCAGGGCGCGGCCGTTGCTGCCGCCCAGGCCGGGGAGCACGGACACCGCCTCGCTGGCGTTGAAGAGAGAGCTCCAACGCAGGGGTTGTTCGTCGCCTGCCTCCAGGCTCCAGCCGGAAATGAATTGGCCGCTGAGGTCGGAGACCTCGGCCGGTCGGCCGTTCGGGTCGAGCAATTGCCGGGGCTGGGCGTCGAGGGCGCCGGATTCCCACAGCAGGGCGATGCGGCTGCCGTCGCTGGCAATGGCGTAGCCGCCCACCCGCCCGGCGGGGGAGACGCCGGTGGCACGCCCGCCCAGGGTTCCCAGGGGCAGGGGCAGGCGTTTGATGGTCCACACCAGCCGATTGTCGTCGGGGTTGTCGGGGTCTGCGGGCTCTTGGTGCCAGTAGACCGGGTATTCCAGACCGTCCGCGTCCACCGCCCAGCCCACCACCAGTTGATCCCAGTTCACCGCCAGGGCGGCGGCGTCGAAGCCATCCACCAAGGGCGGCAGGACGACGGGATCGGAAGGGTCGGGGATCCCCACTCCCCAGGGCCACACCAAGGGACGGGTGACGCCGCTCGCGTCCCGGTAGTGGCCGGCCAGCAGGCGAGGGGAGCCGCCGTCGGCGATGGATTCCACGACGCTGTCTTGTGCATCCAGGGGAACGTCGATGGTGGGGCGATCGAAAGTCTGGTTGTTTTCGTTGTAACGGCTCACCGCCGCCCGCCGGCTGCCGTCCGTTTCTTCCGTGTAGCCGACGACGATCCATCCGTCACCGGCGTCGGTGTTCAGATCGTGGACGACGATGCCGGCGGGAATGGCCTGGTAGCGGGCCGCCCAGGTCCCTGCGGGTAGCAAGAACAGGGCGAGGAGGACGGCCAGGAGGCGTTCAGGCATAGCGCCCGCCCGTCGCCACCGCCGCCACGATCAGTCCGAGGATCAGATTGATGCCGACGAGGCGGCGGATGCGGGCCAGGGCGGCCCCGCCGGCGGGCCAGTCCTCCGCTGCCACCGCGGCCTGAAGATGGCGGTAGGGAAAAAAATAGGCATAGGCGAACAGGGCGATCATCACCCACCCCATCCCCTGCATAAGATGGATGTGCACGGGTGCCCCCGCCAACCCTCCGTAGAGACGCTCCGCCAGCAGGTAACCGGCGGCGGGCAGGGCGATCACCGCCGCCCACACCCAAGGGAAGAAACGGGCGAGGGTGCGGGCCCATAGGGGCAGGCGCAAAGGCGGCTCCAGGAGGGCGGCGGCCACCGGGCGCAGGGCTATGTAGGCGAAGAACATCCCGCCGATCCAGATCACGGCGGCGAGGGCGTGCAGGGCCAGGGCCCAGGCATTGATGTTCATGACGATTCTCCCCACGAGGACCGCGAGTATATCACCCTTAGTCGGCCAAACCCGTGATCCGGTTCAGGTTTTCCATTCAAGGGTCGGCTACCTCCATGCCCGGGGCGACGCGGTTGAGCCAATCCCCCACCCGTTTCACCAACCACGCTTGGCGGCCGGCGTAGTCGTGCCCGGTGGCGGGGACCACCACCTGCAGATAGGCGAGATTGCCGCTGTGGGCGTAGCGTAGGCCGCGGGCACGCGGTGACGGGGAGGGGGGCGCCTCGCCTTCCGGTTCGGCGCGGGCGGCCATGGTGCGCCGCCGTGGGGCCTCGGCCAGCACCACCGGCAAGTCCTTCTCGGCGAACAGGTCCAGCACCGGC
>WFVN01000041.1 GCA_015491615.1 Gammaproteobacteria bacterium | reverse complement strand
AACCTACGTAGTCGCCGTTGAAACCGGTGACCCAGGCATGGCCGTCTCGTCGTCGCGCCCAGACTTCCAGGTCTTCCGCCAACTCGGCGGAAAAGTCCGCCGGGATGCCCACCATCCATACCGGGCCCACGCGCAGTCCATCCATGGTCGTCTCTCCTCCGGGATGGAACAAACCACGTACCAGCCAGGGGCTGAGGCGCAGGTGCTCACCTACATGATAGACGGGCGCGGGGAGATCCACTTGGAGACGGACACGGGCCACGGTTGCCTCACCCGCCTGCCAGCGACCGTCCAGGGCGACCTGCGGTCCGCCGCCGGACAGGCCCGCGCGTACCCACTCGGCCATGCGCCGGCCCACCCGCTGGTGCAGAGCTGCCCGAGCACTCACCTCATCCGCGTTCTTCTCCGGGATCGCTCCCGCTGTCGTTCCCCCGACCGCTCCGGCAGCGTAGAGCCCCAGCCCCCCGTCCACCTCCAGCTCTTTCAGCAGGACGCTGGGGAAATCGCCGGAGGCGAGACGGTTGCGTTTTCCGAGGAGGGTGGGGTGAAGGCTGCTGGTGAGGAGGAAGGCCAGGCGCCGACCGTCCAGGGCGAAGGCTTCCAGGACGTGGATCACCGGATGGATGGGGGCTTGAGTGAGGTGATAGTGCAACAGGTCCCGAGCCGCTCCCTGGAGGCGCAGCCGCGAATAGCGCAAACGCACCGGGCGCAGGGCCCGTCGGCTCTCCCGCACCGCGTCGGCCATGGCAGTGACCAGGTGGCGGAAATATTCGGGGTGGAAGTCGCCCAGATTGGTGCGGGCGACGAGGCCGTCATCGAAGCCGCCGGGCCCGGAATGGGTGTGGCTGGCGGTGAAATAAAGGGCCTCCGGGGGCAATCCGGTGGCCTCGCGCACGGCGGTCGTCAGCTTGGGCAGGGTGAGGAGGAGGTCGCCGCCCACCACCGTCACCGCCAGGGGGCCGGCGGCGAGGGTGAGGGCGGTGACGTGCAGGGCCTCGCGGGCGCCGGTGTTTTCCTTGGGATGGCGGGCGCCGTAACCGGCCAGGGGGACCCCGGGGGGCGGGGTGATGTCCCGCCGCGCCACACCCGCCCGCAGGGGCGCCTCGGCGGCGCGCACCGGCAGCCGTTGCAGGCGCTCGAAAGTGGCTCGGGCCCAGAGTTCGTCCGGGTAGCGGTCGGGTGGCATGGGCCATGGGCCCACGAAGACGACCAGGAGGGCGAGAAGGGCGACCGCCACCCAAGGCCAGCGGCGCCGCGCGTTGGGGGGTCTGCGATCCATGGGGTGGTCGCGATGATAGCACAGCACCTTGGGGTATACTGGCGCGCTTTTCGGGAACGGAGGCACACATGCGCGAACTGGTGCTGGGCGGCGTGTCTTCGGGCAAGAGCGCATGGGCGGAGGCGCGCGCGGCGCGTCATCCCCGCGTCACCTACGTGGCCACCGCCGAGGCCATGGATGAGGAGATGGCCGAACGCCTGCGTCGTCACCGGGCGCGCCGGCCGGCGCATTGGCGGACGGTGACGACAGGGGACGAACTGCCCGATCTGCTGCGCGCCCACCGCGAGGCGGACCACTGTTTGCTGGTGGACGGCCTGGGGTTGTGGCTGGCCCGTTTCGTGGACGATGTCGTGCGTCTTCAGGCCGCCGTCGAGGCCCTCCCCGCCGCTCTGGAGGCGGCCTCCGGCCCCGTGCTCCTGGTGAGCGACGAAGTGGGCCTGGGCGGGGTCGCCGCCCACCCCGTCGCCCGCCGTTTCGCCGATCACCTGGGCCGGCTCAATCAGGCCCTCGCCGCCCGTTGCGCGCGCGTGGTCCTGGTGGCCGCCGGTCTGCCCCTGTTTTTGAAAGGAGATCTGCAATGACCGATTGGCTGCAAGAGCCCATCGCCTCCCTCGATACCGCTGCCCGCGAACGCGCTCGCGCCCGCCAGGGGCAGCTCACCAAACCGCCCGGTGCCCTGGGACATTTGGAAGCGATGGCCGAGACCCTGGCGGCCATGCAGAGGCGCGACGACCCACGCGTGGAGCGGGTGCAGGTGGCTGTCTTCGCCGCCGATCACGGGGTCGCCGCCGAGGAGGTCTCCGCCTTCCCCCAGGCGGTGACGGTGGAAATGGTGCGCAACTTCGCCCGCGGCGGCGCGGCGGTGAGCGTCCTCGCCCGCGAGCTGGGCGCCGGCCTCACCGTCTACAACGTCGGCACCATCGAGCCGGTGGAGCCCCTGCCCGGGGTGGAAGACCGGCGCGTCGCCCCAGGCAGTGGCAACATTGCCCGTGAGCCAGCCATGACCGCCGAGCAGATGGAGGCCGCCCTAGCGGTGGGCCGCGAGGCGGTGGACCGGGCCTTGGAGGCCGGCTGCGATCTGTTCGTCGCCGGCGAGATGGGCATCGCCAACACCACCGCCGCCACCGCCATCGTCTGCGCCGTCTTCGACGCCGCCCCGCAGGACTTCGCCGGCCCTGGCACCGGCCTCGACCGCGCCGGGGTGGCGCGCAAGGCCCTGGTGGTGCAAAAGGCCCTCAACCGCGTCCGCGCCCACATCGACACCCCCTGGGACATCCTCCGCGAATTGGGTGGTCTGGAGATCGCCGCCATCGCTGGCGCCTATCTGCGTGCCGCCCAGCGGGGCCTGCCCTTCCTCGTGGACGGCTACATCGCCAGCGCCGCCCTCCTGGTCCTCGGCCGCGCCCGCCCCGAGGTGCGCGACTGGGCCCTGTTCGGCCATGCCTCCGCCGAGCCTGCCCACCGGCGCCTGCTCTCCGCCCTCGAGGCCCGTCCCCTGTTGGATCTGGGCATGCGCCTGGGGGAGGGCAGCGGGGCCCTGGCGGCGGTACCGGTGCTGCGTCTCGCCTGCGCCCTCCACAACGGCATGGCCACCTTCAGCGAGGCAGGCGTCTCCCAGGGCGATGTCTGAGCCGCGCATCGACCTGCTGCGCCACGGCGAGGCCGCCGGCGGCGCCTGCTTCCGGGGGCGCCGCGACGACCCTCTCACCCCCCGCGGCGAAGCGCAGGTGGCCGCCGCCGTGGCTGATCTGGAACGCTGGGGTGGCCCCCCCTGGGCAGGCGTGGTCACCTCCCCCCTGCGCCGCTGCCGTCGTCCCGCCGAGGCCCTCGCCCGAGTGCGCGGCCTGCCCCTGACGGTGGACGAGGACCTCAGGGAGCTGGACTTCGGCGCCTGGGAGGGCCGACGCGCCGAGGAAATTCAGGCCACCGACGGCGCGCGCCTGGCCGCCTTCTGGGACGACCCGTGGCGGCACCCGCCCCCCGGCGGCGAGACCTTGGCCACCATCGCCGCCCGCGTGGCCACCGCTTGGGAAAGGTTGCTCGCGTGCGATGCGCCCTTGTTGGTGTTCACCCACGGCGGGGTACTGCGCCTGCTCCTCGCCCACGTCCTCGATCTGCCCCGCGCCGCCTTCTGGCACTGGCGCGTGGACCCCGCGGCGCGCCTGCGCCTGGCCGGCCGGCCGCCCGTCCTGGCGCGCTTCGAGGGCCTCGCCCCGTGAACGCCCTGCGCCCCCTGTGGCTGGCCCTGGCCTTTCTCACCCGCCTGCCCGTGCCGCCCCTGGGGCACGTCCCGGCGCGCGAGCTGGGGGCCAGTCTGCCCTGGTTCCCCGCCGTCGGCCTGATCCTCGGCGCTGTCCTCGCCCTCGCCGCCGCCCTCGGGCCGGAGCAGCCCCTGGCCGGCGCTGCTTTGGTGTTGATCCTATGGGTGGCACTCAGCGGTAACCTGCACTTGGACGGTCTCGCCGACACCCTCGACGCCCTCGCTGGCGGTCGCGACCCCGCCGCCCGCCTGGCCCTCATGAAGGACCCGCGCGCCGGCCCGGCGGCGGTGAGCGGCGTCGCCCTGGTGCTCATCGCCAAGTTCGCCGCCCTCGCCGCCTGCCTGGATGCGGGCGCTTGGGCCGCCCTGTGGTGGGTGCCGGTGTTGGGACGCGCGGCCCTGGTGGGCACCTTCCTGACCCTGCCGTACCTGCGCCCGAAGGGGCTCGGCCGGGCCTACGCCGAGTACCTGCCGCGTCCGGTCGCGCACGCCGCCCTGGCCCTCGCCGTCCTCGGCACGGTGGCTTTCGGCGGCCTGACCGGCCTGGCCGCCGTCATCGTCGCCGCCCTGGCCTTCGCCGCCAGCGTCCGCCTCTGGCGCGCGCGCCTGGGCGGAGTCACCGGCGATGCCGCCGGCGCCACCCTGGAAGTGGTGGAGACGGCCGCCCTCCTGGCCTGGGTCTGGGCCATGTGAACCACCGGTTGCGGGAGGAATCCAGACACGCATGAGCGAAGCCAAGAAAGACAAGACCTTGCACTTGGCCATCGGCGGCATGAGCTGCGCCGGTTGCGTCAAGACAGTGGAAGACGCCCTCGCCGCCGTCCCCGGCGTCACCCGTGCGGAGGTGAACTTCGCCGAACACATGGCGATGGTGGAAGGCACCATGGACCCCCAGGCCCTGCTGCAGGCGGTGGCCGCCGCCGGTTACGAGGCGCAGTTGTTGCGCGGGGTCGAGGACGACGAGACGCGAGAGGCGGCGGAAGCGGCCCACTATCGGCGCCTGCTGCGCCAGACCGCCTTCGGCCTCGCCGTGGGCGTACCTCTTTACCTGGGAGGGGTCTTCGGCCTGATCCCGAATCCGGTGGCCACGCCTGCGGTGGGCTGGTCGCAGGCGGCCCTGGCTCTAGCGGTGCTGGTATACAGCGGCGGTCAGTTCTACCGCGGCGCCTGGAAGGCGTTCCTCAACCACAACGCCACCATGGACACCCTCATCAGCCTAGGTACCGGCACCGCTTGGTTCTATTCCGTCCTCGTCCTCGCCATCCCGGAACTCATTCCCGAGGGGGCACGCCACGTCTATTTCGAAGCCGCCGTCCTCATCATCGCTCTGGTGAACCTGGGCGGCGTCCTGGAGACCCGCGCTCGCAGCCGCACCGCCCAGGCTATCCGCCGTCTCCTCGACCTGCGCCCCAAGACCGCGACCGTGATCCGCGAAGGCCGCGAAATGACCGTGCCGGTGGACCGGGTGGGCCTGGAGGAGATGGTACGGGTGCGCCCCGGCGAACGCATCCCGGTGGACGGAGTGGTCATCGAAGGCCGTTCGCGGGTGGACGAATCCATGCTCACCGGCGAGCCCATGCCGGTGGAGAAGGGGGTGGGCGACACCGTCGTCGGCGGCACCATCAACAAGACCGGCACCTTCCTCATGCGCACCACTCACGTGGGCGAGGCCACCGCCCTGGCGCGCATCATCCACCTGGTGCGCCGGGCGCAGGCGGCCAAGCCCGCCATCGGCCGCCTCGCCGACCGCATCTCGGCGGTGTTCGTGCCCACGGTGATGATCATCGCCGTCGTCACCTTCCTCGCCTGGTACCACTTCGGCCCCGAGCCGCGCCTCAGCTACGCCGTCACCACCGCCATGACGGTGCTCGTCATCGCCTGTCCCTGCGCCCTCGGCCTGGCCACCCCCATTTCCCTCATGGTAGGGGTGGGCAAGGCGGCCGAACACGGCATTCTCATCCGCAACGGCGAGGCCCTGCAGCAGGCCAGCCGCCTGTCCACCGTCATCCTCGACAAGACCGGCACCATTACCGAAGGGCATCCGGCGCTGGTCCATCTGGTCTGTGCCGAGGGGCTGGACGAGGGTGAGGCCCTGGCCCTCGCTGCGGCCCTGGAGCGGGGCTCCGAGCACCCCCTCGCCGAGGCGGTGTTGAATGCCGCCCGCGAGCGCGGGGTGGAGATCCCCCCGGCCAGCGACTTCCAGGCCGTCGCCGGTCACGGGGTGGAAGGGACGGTAGCGGATCGGCGCCTGCGCCTGGGCAAACCCGACTGGATCACCCGATCCGTGGACCTGGGCTCCTGGGCGGCGATGGTGGCGGATCAGGCGCGCGAGGCGCGCACAGTGGTCCTGCTGGTGGACGAGGCGCGAGTCCTCGCCCTGTTGGCGATCGCCGACCCGATCAAGGCCGATGCCCGCGCTGCCATCGACCGCCTGCACCGCGAAGGACTCACCGTCGTCATGCTCACCGGCGACCAGCGCCTCTCCGCCGAGGCGGTGGCACGTCAGGTGGGGGTGGATGAGGTCATTGCCGAAGTCCTCCCTGAAGACAAGGACCGGGTAGTGGCCGAACGCCAGGCACGCGGAGAAGTGGTAGGCATGGTCGGCGACGGCATCAACGACGCCCCCGCCCTGGCGCGCGCCGAGGTGGGTTTCGCCATCGGCACCGGCACCGACGTGGCGGTGGAGAGCGCCGACATCACCCTCATGCGCGGCTCCCTGCACGGGGTCGCCGACGCCATCGCCGTCTCCCGCGCCACCGTGCGCAACATCAAGGAAAACCTGTTCTGGGCCTTCATCTACAACACCCTGGGGATCCCCGTGGCCGCCGGCGTCCTCTACCCCTTCACCGGCCTCCTCTTGAACCCCGTGGTGGCCGGCGCGGCGATGGCCTTTTCCTCCGTCACCGTCGTCGCCAACGCCAACCGCTTGCGCCGTTTCCGGCCGGCGAAGGAGGGGCGTCCATGAGCTGGGTGGATCTGACGGGCCTGGTCCTCATCGCCTTCATCGTCTGGTGGTTCTGGTTCGCCGGCAAAGACTGAGCGCGAAAATCGGTTAAAATCCACAGCGCGAGCGAGGGAGCCCGCCCCGGTTTACACTGCGCTCAACCACCGTCGAAAAGGACTTTCATGGTGCCGGCCCACCTACTCGTCTTCGTCTGTTTGTGCCTCGCCACCGCCGTTTCTGCCCAGGTGCGCCTGGAAGCGGTACTCGCCGACCCGCCCGGTCGTGACGACGCCGAGTTCATCCTCATCGAGGGCCCTCCCGGCACCCCCCTGGAGGGCCTCGCCCTAGTGGCGGTGGAGGGGGACGCGGGGCGCGGCCAGGGACGCATCGACTGGTACTTTCGGTTCCGCCCATACCACCGCATCCAAGCCGACGGGCGCTTCCTCCTCGGCCCCTGCGAGGGTCTGGAACGGCGCTTCGGCGCCGCCCCCGACCAGGCCATCGGCAAGAACACCCTGGAGAACTCCAGCCTCACCCTCGCCCTGATCCCCGCCGAGGCCCTGGCGGCGGACGACCCCCTGAGCGCGCGCGCCGTGGACGCCGTCGCCCTCCTCGACGGCGCCGGCGACCGGGCCTACTTCGACGCCCCGCGGCTGGGCCCCCCCTGGCCCAAGGGAGCGCGTCGTACCGAGGCCGGCTGGCGTCCCGCCCCCGGCCTGCGCCCTGCCGGCGGCAGCGGCGCCGGTTGTCGCCCCCGCCC
>WFVN01000040.1 GCA_015491615.1 Gammaproteobacteria bacterium | reverse complement strand
TTTCCGCTCCCTACGACTTCGTCCCCCTCAACGACTGGGTGTATATCCCCGAATGGGGCGAACGTGTTTCCCATGACCACCCCTTCCGCGACGGTCTTAGCGGCGAGATCCACTACACGATCGTCGCCGAGAGCCCCCTGTTGGTGGGCGGGCGGCAGGAGAAAAACACCGCCGCCGACCGCCCCAACACCGAAGTCCACCCCTACCGACTCCCCGACGGCACCTACGCCATCCCCGGCTCCAGCCAGAAGGGCATGCTGCGCGCCGTGATTGAAATCATCGGCTTCGGTCGCATGCGCATGGTGGACGACATCCGCCCCGGGTTGCGGGACATCACCGGCAGCCATGTGAAATATTCCTACACCGACAAGGTGAGAAACAAAGTCAAAACGGGCTTCATGCGCATGCGGGACGGGGGCCGGTTGGAAATCGTCCCCTGCAAAATGGCCCGCCTTCACCACAAGACCATCGCGCAGGCCGTGGGCATCCCAGAGCCGGCCTTTCCCCACGGGCAGAGCGTCAAGCAAAAATACCAGCGCTGGCGCCAACTCTGCGCGCGAAAGGGCTGGGATCCGGAGCGCCTGCGCTTCGATCTGGATCAAAACAACGAGGCCTGCAACCTTGGTTCTGGCGTCTATGAAGGCTTCCCCGTCTTCACCGGCCAGATCTCCGACAGCCGCTCAAAGACGGGCAAAAAGAGGGACTTCGTCTTCTACGATCGGGAGGACAGGGCCATCCCCGTTCCCCTGGACACCTGGCGGGACTTCCTCCACATCCATGGCGACGACACGGAGGACGAAGGCATGTCCTGGCCCGGCTACTGGCGGACAAAATTCCACGCCGGCGAGGAAGTCCCCGTGTTCTATATCCAAGACCGGGGCGTGCTGCGCATCGGCCTCGCCTACATGCCCAAACTGGCGGGCGACTTCTCCACCCTGGACTGCATCGCCCATGCCGACAAGGCGCACGGGGAGGCCCCGGGCGTGGGCCGTTACGACCTGGCCGACCTGCTCTTCGGCGCCATCAATGGCGAAAACCAAAAAGACGCCCTGCGCGGGCGGGTGAACATCGAGACCGCCCTAGCCGAGGGCGATCCCCGGCCCGAGCAACAGCCAGACACCATCCTCAACGGCCCCAAGCCCACCTACTTCCCCAACTACCTGGAACAGCCCACCGACGGCAGCGGCCTGCGCCTGAAAGGCGATAAAAACGCCCAGTACGCCACCTACATCGCCCACGGCCAGAACCAGAAGCCCCGGCTGCGCGGTCGCAAGCGTTACCCGGCCCGCCCCGAAGGCGAAGTGGCCGTGCAGGGCCTCCTGCCCAGCCAGGAGGGGAACCGCAAGGTGCAGATCCGCCTGCACACCCTGCCGGCGGGCACCACCTTTCGCGGGCGCCTCGTCTTCCACAACCTCAAGCCCGAGGAGCTGGGGGCGTTGCTTTGGGCCATGACCTGGGGCGGGGACGAGGGCCTGCGCCACGGCCTCGGCATGGGCAAGCCCTTCGGCTTCGGCCAGGTATGCCTGCAACTGGACCACCAGGCCAGCCACATCCTCCCCAACGACCCCGAGGCCCCGAGCCGCGCCCTGGACGAGGCCGAGGCGCAAGCGCTCATGGCCGCCTTCGAGGCGCACATGGAGAAAGTCGCCAAGGACCACGGGCGGACCTGGAAGGACAGCCCGCAACGACGCAACCTCCTCGCCATGGCCGACCCCACGGCGGCGGAGTGCCTCCCCGCCGGCATGGACCTGCGCCACATGTGCCTGGACCCCGAAAACCGGAAAAACGAGTTCGTTTGGGCGAAACAGGCAGGCCTGGTCCTGGCCGACTATGCCGAGGCAAGCGAATGGCCCACCGAGGCGACACAAGACCGTTGGCGGCAAAAACAAGCCCGCCAGCGTCAAGAAATGGTGTCGTCCACGTCCCAAGAACTCGAAAGAGGGGATTGGCACCCCTGGCTGAAGGAACAGCTGAAACTCGTCCTGGATTCGTCCAAGGCGAACGACATGGACGAACTCATGCGCCACAAAAAGCTGTTCCAGGCCTGGAAAGAGCTGGACGACCCGGAACTGCAAAAAACGATTTACGAGATCATTCAAAACTACTGGAAGGAAAAGGGCTGGTGGGATGAGCCGCCCAGCAAATCGGCCAGGCAGTTGAAAGACAAATACCAGCGGCAAGCGAAGAAGCTATGACCCTCTACCTCCTCAACAGCCCCGTCCTCACCGACCACGGCCTGTGGCGTTTCTCCCCCCTCTCGGTGGAGGCGGCGCAGGCCCTGGCGGGGGCGGGCTTCGTTTCCGCCATCGGCCACGCCGGCGCGGCGCGCTTTCTCTCTGAACTGCTGGGCCTGGAGGTGCCGGTGAACCGCATCCACGCCAGCCTGCGGCCCGGCGACCGCGCCCTCGTCCTGCGCCTCAAGGAGCGCCTGCCGGAAGGGGTGGTGTTGGACGCCGAGGCCATGGCCGCCATCCCCTGGGAACTCTCCCTACTGGAGCGCCTGGAATGAGCGCCCCGCCGCGCGCCGAGACACACCTCGTCCTCGTCTCCGACCAGCCCGTGCCCAGCCTCGTGCCGGTGCTGGACCCGGCCCTCGGGGTGCGGCGGGTGTGGCTGGCGGCCAC
>WFVN01000039.1 GCA_015491615.1 Gammaproteobacteria bacterium | reverse complement strand
GTTGATTCGATGGGAGTGCGCTATGGCCGTGGTACAGGACAACGTGTTGTTGCAACAGGATGCGCAAGCGGAGGACGGGGGGCTGACGGTATTTACCTTCTGGGCCGGGAGCGAGCTGTTCGGGGTCGATGTGGCGCACCTGCTGTCGGTCACCCAGGAACTCAACGGCCTGCATCGCACGCCCTTGCAGACGCCGGGACTGCTGGGGGTGGTGGAGTACCGCGGCACGCCCATGGCGGTGTACAACTTCGCCCGTCTCCTGGGGATTCCCTCCGGGGAGGACGAGAAACAGGAGCTCATCGAGACCCTGCACGCGCGTGAGCAGGACCACATCGACTGGATGGAGGCCCTCGCCCGTTCCCTGCGTGAGGACGTGCCCTTCACCAAGGCCCGCGACCCCTCCCAGTGCGCCTTCGGCCGTTGGTACGCCCAGTTCACCACCCGCGACGAGAACCTGGCCGAGATCCTGGAGCGCCTGGACGAACCCCACAAGCGCATCCACGCCCTGGCCGACGACCTCCTCACCCTCAAGGAACAGGGGCGCACCGAAGAGGCCCTAGAGCGCCTGGAACTGGAGCGCGTCACTACCTTGCGCACCCTGCGCCAGAACCTGGAACACGCGCGCCAGCAGATCCGCGCCAACATCCGCCCCGTGGTCCTCAACCTCACCCTCGACGGCCATACCCCCCTGGTGGGCATCCAGGTGGACGAGGTGAACAACGTCATCGGCTACGGTCGCGACGACCTCACCGACCTGGAGCGCCTGGGTCTGGACCCGCGTCTGGCCGACCTGTTTTCCGGCTACCTCAGCCAGAACGGCGAGAACAACTGCCTGCTCCTGAGTCCCGAGCGACTGTTGGCGCATGTGGGCGGTGGCCCCCTGAATCCTCAATAAAAACAGGGCAGAGTCGATACAGGTTTCCCCACCGGCGAAAGGGAAACCATGTCCTCGACCTGGCACCTCGGAATCAACCTCGGCCACGACCGCGCCTGCGCCCTGGTCCGTGACGGTGAGATCGTCGTCGCAATTCAACAAGAGCGGTTGGACCGGCAGAAATACAGCCTCGGCCTGAGCCTCCAAGCCTCCGACGACCATCACCTCGTCCAACCCCCCTGGGAGGCGGTGCGCTACTGCCTGGAGAGCGCGGGCATCACCCTGGACGATCTGGCCTCCATCACCGCCAACCTCCCCGGTGAGGACACCGGCCCCGAGGTCCTCGCCCGTCAACTGCCCCCGGGCCTGGAAGACCGCGTCCGGCGCTTGCCCAGCCACCACCTGGCCCATGCCTACAGCGCCTACTGGCCCTCCGGCTTCGACGAGGCCTTGGTGCTGGTGGCCGACGGCAGCGGCAGCACCGAGGACGGCCTCACCGAGTCCTACAGCCTCTATTTGGGGCAGGACGGGCGCTTGACCCCCATCCACCGGGAGCAGGTCCCCGCCCACCTGGCCGACTACTGCACCCTCGGCCTCCTCTACGAAGAGGTCACCCGCCGTGCCGGTTTCGCCACCCGCATCGGCGGCGTGAGCCTGCCCGAGGCGGGCAAGCTCATGGGCCTGGCCGCCTACGGTGGGCCGCAGGAACGCTGGACACGCTGGATCCACACCCGCCCCGGCAGTTATTCGCTGGACATCCCCGCCTACGACATCTTCCTTGCCCTGGCGGCGCTGGAGAAGCGTTATGACGATGGCGTGGGAAAACCCTACCTGCGCCCCTATCTGGTGGACCTGGCCTGGAAGATCCAGCACGAGTTGGAGGCGGCCCTGCGTCACCTGGTCGCCCTGGGCCTGGCCGAGACCGGGGCGCGGCGCCTGTGCTTGGCGGGGGGCGTGGCCCTGAACTCGGTGGCCAACTACAAACTCTTCCGCGATCTGGATCTGGAGGACATCTTCATCTTCCCCGCCGCCGGCGACGCCGGCATTGCCGCCGGGGCCGCCCTCTGGGCCTACGCCGAGGACGGCGGTCGGCGCCGGCCGGTGCTGCGCCGCGCCACCCTCGGGCGCCGCTACGACGAGACGCGCATCAAGGCCGCCTTGGCGCGCCACGCCGAGCGCATCGAAGTCCAGCGCCTGGCACCGGAGGAGGCCCTGCAACGCACCGCCGAGGCCCTCGCCCGCGGGCACGTGGTGGCCCGTTACGAGGGCGGCGCCGAATTCGGCCCCCGCGCCCTCGGTCACCGCTCCATCCTCGCCGACCCGGCCCTCCCGGGGATC
>WFVN01000038.1 GCA_015491615.1 Gammaproteobacteria bacterium | reverse complement strand
CCCCTGAACGGGCCGTGGTGCCACGGCCCGATATCACCGTTCCACCATCCATCGAGGGATCATCATGAACGTCTTTCCCTGGTCGCGCGTGGCCATCCTGGCCACCGCCCTGACCCTGGGCCTGCCCGCCCAGGCCGCCGGACCCGACTGGTTCGAGCAGGCCCTGGACCGCCATCCTGCCTGGCTCGAGGCCCAGGCCGAACAAAACGCCGCCGAGGCCCGCCGGGAAGCGGCCGGCAAACCCCGCTACAACCCCGAGGTGGGCGTCATCGTGGAGCAGGGGGAAGTCCTCACCCTGAACGCGGGGGTCAGTCAGACCATCGACCGCGCCGATCTGCGGGGAGCCACCGCCCAAGCCGCCCAGGCACGCCTGGGGGCCGCCGAGGCACGTTTGATGCAACGGCGCCTGGACCTCGGCCACCGTCTCCTGCACCTCGTCGTCCGTCACCAGAACACCCGCCAGCGCCTCGCCATCGCCGACGAGCGGGTGGAACTTATGCGCCGCTTCGTGGAAATCAGCGAAAAACGCCTCGCCAGCGGCGACCTGGACAGCAGCGCCATGGCCCTGGCGCGCCTGGCCGAGGCGGAGGCGCGCATGGCCCGCGCCCAGGTCGCCGCGGCCCTCTCCCAGGCCGAACAGGACCTGGCCCTGTGGTTCCCGGGGGAGGACATCCACGCTCTGCCCCTGGATCTGCCCGAGGCCCCGCCCGTCCCCGCATCCCTGGACGAGGCCGGCCTGGACGAACGCCTGCCCGCCCTGCGCGCCCTCGCCGCGGAGGTGGCGGCGGCGCGCGCCGAAGTGGTCGTGCGCCAACGGGAGCGACGCGCCAACCCCACCCTCTCCCTGGATGCCGGGCGCGAGGGCGAGGCCGCCCTGCTGGGCCTGTCCCTCTCCCTCCCCTGGAACGTGCGCAACCCCTACCTGGCCGAAGTGGACGCCGCCCGCGCCGAGGCCGAAGTCGCCCGCGCGCGCCTCGACCAGGCGCGCCGCGACGCCCTCGTACGCCTGCGCGCCAACCACGCCCGCTACCGGGTGTTGCACCAGGCCTGGGCGGCCTGGCAGGCGGGCGGTCGCGCCGGTCTGGCCGGTCAATTGGAAGCCCTGGAGCGCATGTGGTCCGCCGGCGAGCTGGAGGCGGACGCCTACCTGCTGCGCCTGAAGCAGACCCTGGACACCCGCGAGCAGGTGGTTTCCCTGCGCCAGGACCTGTGGCTCGCCTGGCTCGACCTGCGCTACGCCAACGGCGACCTGCTCGAACGCCTGCCCCGTTTCACCCGGCGCTGAAGCTCACGCCGGCAACCGAACGTTGGAGAACACCATGAACGCCAAGAAACGTATTCTCATCGCCACCCTGCTGGCCCTCGTCCTCACTCCCGCCTGGGCCGAGGAGGACCACGACCACGAACACACCGACGAGACCGCCGCCGAACAGGCCCAGCAACGAGAGCGCCATGGCGGCGAAGACCATGGCAACGAGGACCACGGTGACGAAGACCACGAAGAAGGCCACGGCCACGAGGAGGGTGAAGGCCACGAAGAGGGCGTCATCCGCATGAACGAGGCGGAGCGGGCCGAACAGGGCATCGAGGTGGGCCGCGCCGAGCGCCGCCCCTTGGAAGGGACCGTTCTCGCCCCCGCCGAAGTCGTGGTGGACGCCTATCGCTCGGCCAAGGTCTCCCCCCGCATCCCCGGCCAGATCACCGCCCGCCACGCGCGCCTGGGCGACAAAGTGAAACGCGGTCAGCGCCTGGTCACCCTCTCCAGCGTGGAGATGGCCCGCGCCCAGGGCGACCTGCTGGTGGCCGACCGCGAATGGCAACGAGTACGCAAACTGGGCAAGCAGGTGGTCTCCGAGCGCCGCTGGGTGGAGGCCCAAGTGGCGCGGCAACTGGCCCTCGCCCGGGTGCGCGCCTACGGCATGACCGAGGTCCAGATCCAGGCCCTCCTGCGTCAGGGCGACGTCTCCCGCGCCACCGGCGACTTCGATCTCACCGCCCCCCTGGACGGCACCGTCATCCGCGACGATTTCGTCCTCGGCGAGCTGGCCGAGCCGGGCCGGGTGATGTTCGAGATCAGCGACGAGGACGTCCTCTGGGTGCAGGCGCAGCTCAATCCCGTGGACGCCGCCCGTATTCCCACCGGCGCCCACGCCCGCATCCGGGTGGGTGAGGACCGTTGGATCGATGGTCGCGTGGTGCAGCGCCACCACCGCCTGCAGGAGGCCACCCGCACCCAGATACTGCGCATCGAAGTGGACAACCGCGACGACCACCTGCACCCGGGGCAGTTCGTCGAGGCGGTGATCGAGACCGAATCCAGCCGCCCGGTGGTGGCGGTGCCCAAACGAGCGGTGGTGCTCATGCAGGGCGCCTACGTGGTGTTCGTGGTGGAAGGCGACGAGATCCGTCCACAGCCAGTGGAGACCGGTGTCAGCCGCGGCGGCTGGACGGAGATCCGCGCCGGCCTCCACGCCGGCGAGCCGATCGTCGCCCGCGGCGCCTACTATCTCAAGGCCCTACTGCTGAAGTCGCAGATGGGCGAAGGCCACGCGCACTGAGGAGGCGACCATGCTCAACAAACTGGTGGAAGTCTCCCTGCGCTACAAATTCCTCGTCATCATCATTTTCGCGGTGGTGGCCGCCGCCGGCTGGCGGGCGGTGAACGAGGTCCCCATCGACGCCTTCCCCGACGTCACCCCGGTGCAGGTGAACATCTACACCGAGTCCCCCGGGCTGGCGGCGGAGGACGTGGAGCAGCTCCTCACCTTCCCCATCGAGTCCGGCATGGCCGGCCTGCCCAAGGTGAAGGAGATCCGCTCGGTATCCCTGTTCGGCCTGTCCTACGTGGCGGTGTATTTCGAAGACGACATGGACATCTACTTCGCCCGTCGGCTGGTGATGGAACGCCTGCAGGAGGTGGCCGACCGCATCCCCGAGGGCTATGGCACCCCCGAAATGGGTCCCAACACCTCCGGCCTCGGGCAGGTGTTCTGGTATACCGTGGAACGGGTCGACGAGCAGCTGGACGCCGCCCGCGACGACCCCCGGGCCCTCATGGACCTGCGCACCTGGCAGGACTGGACCGTGCGCCTCATTCTGCGTACCGCCCCCGGGGTGGACGACATCACCTCCTGGGGCGGCCACGAGCGCCAGTTCCAGGTAGTGGTGGACCCCCTCAAGCTCATCGAGTACGACCTCTCCTTCAAGGACGTGATGGCCGTCATCGAGGCCAACAACCGCCAGGTGGGGGGGCAATACATCGACATGGGCCCGGAACAATACCTGGTGCGAGGTCTCGGCCTGGTGCGCGACGAGCACGATCTGGGCCTGGTGGTGGTGAAGGTGGTGGACGGCACCCCCGTCTATCTGCGCGACGTGGCCACCATCACCCAAGGACCGGCCCTGCGTTTCGGCGCCGTCACCCGCGACGGCAAGGAAGTGGTCCTGGGCATGGCCCTGGCGCGCATCGGCGAGAACGCCAAGAACGTGGTGGACGCGGTAAAGGAAAAACTGGCCATCGTCGAGGACGCCCTCCCGGAAGACGTCGTCGTGCGACCGGTGTACGAGCGTACCGATCTGGTGGAGAAGGCGGTGAACACCGCCACCCGCGCCCTCATCGAAGGGGCCATTCTGGTGGCCATCGTCCTCTTTCTGTTCCTCGGTGAGCTGCGTTCCGCCCTGGTGGTGATCGCCGCCCTGCCACTGGCCATGCTCATCGCCTTCATCATGATGGAGCAAGCCGGCCTGTCGGCCAACCTCATGTCTCTGGCGGGCCTGGCCATCGGCATCGGCATGATGATCGACGGCGCCGTGGTAATGACCGAGAACGCCTTCCGCATCATGGCCGAACGGCGCGCCGAAGGAGGCAAGGTGGACCGCACCGCCGCCGTCCTCACCGCCGCGCGCGAAGTGGCCAACCCCATCACCTTCGCCATCCTCATCATCATCGTCGTCTTCCTGCCCCTGTTCTCCCTCGAGGGCCTGGAAGGCAAGCTGTTCAAACCCATGGCCTTCAACATCAGCTTCGCCATGGCCGGCTCCCTCATCCTCGCCCTCACCCTCATCCCGGTACTCGCCGCCCTCATCCTCAAACCCAAGGAAGAGCGGGACACCTGGCTGGTGGCGGCAGTGAAGCGGGTCTATCTGCCGATACTCGAGTGGGCCCTGAATCACAAGAAGGGCGTGCTGGGGGCGGCCTTGGCCCTGCTCGTGGGGAGCCTCTCCCTGTTCCCCTTCCTGGGCAAGGAATTCATGCCCCAATTGCAGGAGGGCTCCATCATGTGGCGGGTAAGTTCCATCCCCTCCACCTCCCTGGAGGAGTCCATCGAGGTCTCCAAGAAGATCGCTGCTGTCCTCAACGAGTACCCGGAGGTGAAGACCACCATCGCCATGATCGGCCGCGCCGAGAAGGGCGAGACGGCGGACGTCAACTACATGGAGATCTACACCGAGCTCCACCCGCACGAGGAATGGTCGACGGACCGTACCATCGAGGAACTGGCCGACGCCATGCGCGAGGACCTGGAACGGGTGGTGCCCACGGCGGTGATCGCCTTCACCCAACCCATCCAGATGCGCGTGGAGGAACTCATCTCCGGCGTGCGCGCCACCCTCGCCATCAAGCTCTACGGCGAGGAGCTCTCGGAGCTGGACCGCCTCAGTCAAGAGATCAAGGGCGTGGTAGCGCAGGTGCCCGGGGTGGCCGACCTGTCCCTGGAGGCCAACCTGGGCAAGCCGCAGATCCGCATCCAGGTGGACCGCGAGCAACTGGCCCGTTACGGCCTCAACGCCGACGACATCCTCACCCTGGTGCGCACCGGCATCGGCAACGAGCCCGTTTCCACCCTCATCGACGGGGTCAAGCGCTTCGCCATCACCGTGCGCCTCACCGACACCGCCAAGGCAGACGTGGAGGCCATCGGCGCCATCCCGCTGCGCACCGGCTCGGGGGCCATCGTCCCCCTGTCCAAGGTGGCGGACATTTCCGTCAGCGAGGGCTACTCCTTCATCCGCCGCGAACAGCTCCAGCGCTACGCCGTCATCCAGATGGACGTGCGCGGGCGCGACGTGGACGGTTTCGTGAAGGAGGCCGACGCCCTCATCCGCCAGCAGGTGGAACTGCCCCCCGGCTACTGGATCGAGTGGGGCGGGGCCTTCGAGAACCAGCAGCGCGCCCTCAAGCGGCTGTCCATCATCGTGCCGCTGACCATCTTCTTCATCTTCGTGTTGCTGTACACCGCCTTCAACTCGGTGCGCTACGCCACCCTCATCATCGCCAACGTGCCCTTCGCCACCATCGGCGGGCTCATCGCCCTGTTCGCCAGCGGCCAGTACCTGTCGGTGCCCTCGGCCATCGGCTTCATCGCCGTGTTCGGGGTGGCCATGCTCAACGGCATCGTCCTCATCGCCTTCATCAACGAACTGCGGGCCAAGGGCCTGTCGGTATCCGAGGCGGTGCGCAAGGGGGCGGAGCTGCGACTGCGGCCGGTACTCATGACCGCCTCCGTGGCCACCCTCGGGCTCATCCCCATGCTCCTCTCCAGCGGCGTGGGGGCGGAGACCCAGCGGCCCCTGGCGACGGTGGTGGTGGGCGGCCTCATCACCTCCACTCTCCTCACCCTGGTGCTCCTGCCCCTCATCTACGAGTGGATGGAGTCCCGCCGCGAGGGGCGCCGGTCATGACCGGCCCCCTCCCCCATCGACACAGGAGCGAGCCATGAAAGAGATCCGCGCCTACGTCCACGAAGTGCACGTCCCCGACATCCTCCACGCCTTGGAACAGGCCGGCCTGCCCGGCCCGGACGGCTTCCTGTCGGTCATCCAGGTGAAAAGCTCGCTGACCGCCGTGGCTCCCCAGGAACGGGAATATTCCCTGACCCTGGGGGAGTCGGTCACCGACGCCCTGCGCCTGACCCTCTATCTGCCGGACGAGCGGGTGGAGGAAGCCCTGGATCTCATTGAATCCGTGGTGGGCGACCACCGCCCCTGCGCCGGCTGGTTGTTCGTCCACCCCGTGGAGTCGTTCCGCGCCCTGCGCGGGGAACGGTCATGAGCGGCTGTGGCGGCACCGAAGAGGGGTACGACGGCCCCTGGTGGGCCTTCCCGCCCCTGCGCAACGGCCTCGTCGCCCTCGCCATCGCCCTCCTCGCCTGGCTGGCCGGGCGTGCCGGCCTGCTGCCGGAAGCGCTGGAAATCGGCGCCTACCTGGTGGCCATCGTCGTCGGCGCCTGGTACTGGTCGCGCGAAGGGGTGGAAGAACTCCTGCGCGAGCGGGCAGTGGGCATCTCCCTGCTCATGCTCGCCGCCACCTTCGGCGCCGGAGCCCTGGGCCTGTGGGAGGAGGCGGCGGCCCTGGTGGTCCTCTACGCCATCGCCGAGGGGGTGGAGGAATACGCCTTCGCCCGCACCCGCCACGCCATCCGCGCCCTCCTCGACCTGGCCCCCAAGCAGGCACGCCTGCTGGACTCCTCGGGTGAGGAGCGCCTGGTGCCCGCCGAGAGTCTTTCGCCCGGCGACCGCTTCGTGGTCCTCCCTGGCGAATCAGTGGCCACCGACGGGGTCATCGAAACGGGCAACACCAGTCTGGACGAATCCCCGGTCACCGGCGAATCGGCCCCGGTGGACAAGGGCCCCGGGGACCGGGTCTTCGCCGCCAGCATCAACGGCCCCGGGCGCATCGTCGTACGCGCCACCGCCGCCTTCCGCGACAACACCCTGTCGCGCATCATCGAGCTGGTGGAGGAGGCCCAGGAGCAGAAGGGCCGCGCCCAGGCGTGGATGGAACGCTTCGGGCGCCGCTACAGCCCGACGGTGCTGGCGGTGGCCGCGGGCCTCGCCCTCGTCCCCTTGCTGGGGGTGGAGGATCCGCGCTTCTGGTGGGGCCAGGCGGTGACCCTGCTGGTGGCCGCCGCCCCCTGCGCCCTGGTCATCTCCCTGCCCATCGCCATGGCCGCCGGCATCAGCGGCGCCGGCAAGCGCGGCATCCTCGTCAAGGGCGGGGCGCACCTGGAACACCTGGGGCAAGTGGAGATCGTCGCCTTCGACAAGACCGGCACCCTCACCCACGGCCGCCCGCGCCTGGTGGACCGGCGCGCCCTGGACGGCGACGAGACCCGCCTGCTGGCCATCGCCGCCGCCCTGGAGGCGGGGGCCCAGCACCCCCTGGCGCGAGCGGTGCTGGAAGCGGCTGAGAACGAAGGCATCGACGCCCCCGCCGCCGAAGGCCACCGGGTCCTCACCGGCCTGGGGGTGGAAGCGCGCATCGACGGGCGCACCTGGCGCCTGGGCAAGCCGGACCTGTTCCGCCAACACGCCACCCTGCCCACGGACCTGGAGGCCGAGGTCGAGACCCAGGAGACCAAGGGCCGCACCGTCGTCCTGGTGGGCGACGAGTCGGGGGTGATCGGCTGGCTGGCTCTCGCCGACACCCCGCGCGAGAATGCCGCCGCTACCATCGCCGCCCTCCACCGCCTGGGCATCCGCACCGTCATGCTCACCGGCGACAACCCCCGTGCCGCCCGCCACATCGCCGCGCAACTGGGCATCGACGAAGTCCACGCCGGCCTGCTGCCGGAAGACAAGGTACGCATCGTCGAGGAGCTGGGTCGCGAGAAGATAGTGATCATGGTGGGGGACGGCATCAACGACGCCCCCGCCCTCGCCGCCGCCACTTGTGGGGTGGCCATGGGGGCCGCTGGCACCGACGCCGCCATCGAGGCCGCCGACATCGCCCTCATGGCCGACGATCTTTCCAAGCTGGTGGAGGCGGTGCACCTGGGGCACAAGGCGCGTCGGGTGAGCCTGGAGAACATCGTCTTCTCCATCGCCGTGCTGGTGGTCCTCATCCCCACCGCCCTGGGCGGGGTGATCAGCATCGCCGCCACCGTCCTCGTCCACGAGGCCAGCGAACTGCTCGCCGTGGCCAACGGCCTGCGTGCCGGGCGCGTGCGCGTCCCGCCCTTGCAAGGGCGTTGAACGGACGTTGAAAGGCCTTTTCAGGGCCCGGAAAAAAAGGCCCCGGGTGTCTCCACCCGGGGCCCCGTCCGTTCCGAGGCCGGTCTCAGGCGGGCACCGCCTCCCCCACCAGCACCTGCTGGAAAGCCGCCAGCCAGCGCGGATGGGCCGGCCAGGCGGGGGCGGTGACCAAGTTGCCGTCCACCACGCACTGATCCACCGCCACCTCCTCGTACTCGCCACCGGCCAGGGTCACCTCCGGCCCCACCGCCGGGTAGGCGGTACAGCGGCGCCCTTTCAATACACCGGCGGCGGTGAGGAGCTGGGCCCCATGGCAAATGGCCGCCACCGGTTTGTCGGCCTCGAAGAAATGGCGCACCATGTCCAGCACCCGGTCGTTCAGGCGCAGATACTCGGGGGCGCGCCCGCCGGGGATCACTAGGGCGTCGAAATCGGCCGCTTCGACGGTGTCGAAAGTGCCATTCAAGGTGAAGTCGTGGCCGCGCTTCTCCGAGTAGGTCTGATCCCCCTCGAAATCGTGCACCGCCGTGCGCACCCCCTCCCCGGCACGTTTCTCCGGACACACCGCTACCACCTCGTGGCCCACCATCTGCAAGGCCTGGAACGGCACCATGGCCTCGTAGTCCTCCACATAATCGCCCACCAGCATGAGGATGCGTTTGCCTGCCATGAGTCACCTCCTTGTCGTGTTGAACCCCTCCCTAGTCTAGCCGGATCGCCCTGTCTTTCCAGGGGTGCGCTATGCTACCGGCATATCCACGAGAGGAGACCGCCATGACCACCCTCCACATCCGCCAGCCCCACCGCCTGCCCCCGACGCAGGTGCGCGGCCGCATTGAGCACCTGGCCCAGGCGCTGAGATCGCAGTGGGACATGGACTACCACTGGGAGGGCGACCGCCTGCTGTTCCGCCGCAGCGGCGCCGAAGGATACATCGAAGTGGGCGAGAACTACGTGGACTTCTCCCTCACCCTGGGGTTGCTGCTGCGGCCCATGAAGGGGCGGATCGAGGAGAGCGTCCGGCGCCAGTTGGCGCAGGAATTGGGGCATTCCCAAACGACGACTTGAAGCCGTGCGGGAATGCAACCATTATGGTTGCAAACTGCCAGGAGGCACCCTGATGGCGTCCATCAAGATCAAGAATATTCCCGACGACCTGTACCAGCGCTCAAGGCCGCGGCCCAGGCCCACCATCGATCCATCAACGGCGAGCTGATCCATTGTCTCGAGGTGGTCCTGAAACCACGTCCCTTGACCGCTGAGGCACGACTGGAGCGATTGCGCCGGTTACGTCCGGACATCCCGCCATCGGCCGTATCACCGGAGGACATCCAGCAGGCCATCGACGAAGGACGGCCGTGATCGTCGTCGATACCAATGTCATCGCCTATCTGGCGATGCCGTCTCCTTACACGGCCGCCGCAGAGCGACTGCCTGATCCGTGAGCCGGAGTGGGTGGCGCCCATCCTCTGGCGGAGTGAGTTCCGCAACGTCCTGGCACCCTATCTGCGCAAGGGGATGCTCCGCCTCGAGCAGGCACTGGCCATCCAAGACGAGATGGAGGCGCTTTTCCAGGGCCGGGAATACAGGTCACATCCCTGGACGTCCTTTCGCTGGTCCACCAAGGCGAGTGCTCGGCCTACGATTGCGAATTCGTGGCGCTCGCCAAAGGGCTGGACGTACGGCTTGTGACCATGGATCGAAAACTGGTGGTGGCTTGCTTTCCGGAAACGGCAACGCTTCTGACCGACTTCCGGACGCAATAACGGCCCGAACCTCAGTCCCAGCTCGCCAGCATCGTCTCGAACTCCTCGGTGCTGACCGGCGGCGAGACGTAGTAACCCTGCGCCTCGTCGCAGCGCTGGCGGCGCAGGAAGTCGAGCTGGCGTTCGCTCTCCACGCCTTCCGCCACCACCGTCATGTCGAGGGCGCCCGAGAGGGCAAGCACGGC
Organism: Gammaproteobacteria bacterium; assembly: GCA_015491615.1. GTDB lineage: Bacteria > Pseudomonadota > Gammaproteobacteria > S012-40 > S012-40 > S140-43. The sequence goes on along the minus strand of WFVN01000038.1, from coordinate 4,588 downwards.
GCGGACGATGGCCAGGGAGCCCCGTTCTCCGGGCAGGTCGGCGACGAAGCTGCGGTCCAGCTTGATGACGTCGATGGGCATGCGCTTCAGATAGGAAAGGGAGGAGTAGCCGGTGCCGAAATCGTCCAGGGCGATGCGCAGACCCAACTCGTGCAGGGCGTGCAGACGCCGCCGGGTGCGGGCGTCGTCCTGGAACAAGACCCGCTCGGTCAGTTCCAGCTCCACCCCACGCCCGTCCGCCAGACCCACCGACTCCAGCACACAGCGGAATTCCCGCGCCACCGACGGGCGCGCCAGCTCGGGGGCGGCAACGTTGAGGGACAAACATAGATCACGTCGGTAGCGCTCGCGCCAACGGCGCAGTTGTTCCAGGGCCCGGTGGCGCACCCAGCGCCCCACTTCGTCGATGAGTCCCATCTCTTCCAACACGGGCACGAAACGATCCGGCCCCACCCGCCCGGCGGGCCAGCGCAGCAATGCTTCCACGCCCCGCAGGCGCAGGTGCTCCAAGTCCACGCGCGGCTGATAGACCAGCTCCAGCTCCTCCTGCTGCACCGCTCGGCGCAGGCGCAGTTCCAGAGACATGCGCCGACGGATACGACCACCCAGGCGGTGATGATAGAAACGTATGCCTCCACCGAGCTGCTTGGCATGGTACATGGCCATGTCGGCGTATTTGAGCAGGCCCTCCACGTCGTCACCGTCCTCCGGATAACGGGCCACCCCCAGGCTCAGGCCCAGGTGGAACTCGTGCCCGCAGGCGAAAAAAGGCGGATCGAACAGACCCTGTAGTTTGCGACCGATGCGGCTCAGGGCCTCGCGCGAGGTATCCCCCTCGATGAGCACGGCGAATTCGTCGCCCCCCAAGCGGGCCAGGGTATCCCCGCCGCGCAGGGCACCGCGCAAGCGTTCCGCCACCAGGGCCAGCACGCGGTCTCCGCAGGCGTGCCCGAGGGTATCGTTGACGTTCTTGAAGCGATCCAGATCCAAAAACAGCACCGCCACCCCGTTGCCCCGGCGCCGCGCCAAGGCGAGGGCGTGTTCGAGCCGTTCCCGAAACAGGGCCCGGTTGGGGAGACCGGTGAGAGGATCGTGGTAAGCCAGGCGATGGAGACGCTCCTGCACTTGGATGCGCTCGGTGATGTCACGACCGGTGGAAACGAAATGGGTAATGCGCCCGCGCGCGTCCATCATTGGCGAGATGGTCTTGTCTTCGTAGTAGAGGCTGCCATCCTTGCGACGGTTGACGAACACATCGCGGAAGGGCTTGCCGGCGAGAATGGTGTCCCACAAACGACGGTAGAAGGCAGAGTCGTGGAATCCGGACCGCACCAGACGTGGTTTGTTACCCAGGCACTCCTCGCGCCGGTAGCCGGTCATCGCTTCGAAGGCACGGTTGACGTACAGGATCACCCCCTCCCGGTCGGTGATCATCACTCCGTCGGCGGTCTGTTCCACCACCTGGTCCAGACGCGCCAGCTCGGCGGTGCGGTCGTCGGGGCAGGTGCCCACCAGGGCCAGCCAATGGCTCTCGTCCAAAGGAACCAAATAAGCGGGCGGGGCTCCGGGAGCGGGCAGGAGACAGGGAAGGTCGTCGGCAGGAAAGGCCAGTGATCCACACGAACCCGCCAAGCGCCGCCAGGGACCATTGGCCCCCGCAACCCCGGCCTCGGTCACCAGGGCCGCCGGGAACGGCAGATCCGCCAACCAGCCCGGTATCGGTTCATCGTCCATCGGCACCTCCGGGCGGATGGGTCCCCGGTCGGTGGCTCACACCGGCACTCCAGGCACCGGCCCCCGCTGGAAAGTCTATTATCCTTAGCGAAATTGTCAATTTCGATGCGGCAACGCCGTTCACACGATGGTAGACTTCCTGCCCACTCGATTCGGCACACCATTCCTCAACGCAACGGACGGACGAACGACACTCCAATGGCGCAATACATCTTCACCCTGCAAAACGTCACCAAAATCGTTCCCCCCAATCGGGAGATCCTCAAGGACGTGACCCTCTCTTTCCTGCCTGGGGCCAAGATCGGCGTGCTCGGCATCAACGGCGCCGGCAAGTCCAGCCTCCTGCGCATCATGGCGGGGGTGGACAAGGACATCCAGGGCGAGGCCCGCCCGGCCAAGGGCATCACCGTGGGCTACCTGCCCCAGGAACCGGGGCTGGACGCCTCCAAGGACGTGCGCGGCAACGTGGAGGACGGCCTGCGCCACATCAAGGAGGCCCAGGCGCGCCTCGAGGAGGTGTACGCCGCCTACGCCGAGCCGGACGCCGATTTCGACGCCCTGGCCGCCGAACAGGCGCGGCTGGAGAACATCATCCAAGCGGCCGACGCCCACAACCTGGACCACAAGCTGGAGGTGGCCGCCGACGCCCTGCGCCTGCCCCCCTGGGACGCCGACGTGAGCAAGCTCTCCGGTGGCGAGCGCCGGCGCGTGGCCCTCTGCCGCCTGCTCCTCTCCGCCCCCGACATGCTCCTCCTGGACGAGCCCACCAATCACCTGGACGCCGAATCGGTGGCCTGGCTGGAGCGCTACCTGGCGGAGTACAAGGGCACCGTGGTGGCGGTGACCCACGACCGCTACTTCCTCGACAACGTGGCCGGCTGGATCCTGGAGATCGACCGCGGCCGCTGCATCCCCTTCGAGGGCAACTATTCCGCCTGGCTGGAGGCCAAGGAAAAGCGCCTGGAACAGGAGGCACGCGAGGAGAAGGCCCGCCAGCGCGCCCTCAAGGCGGAGCTGGAATGGGTGCGCGCCAACCCCAAGGGGCGCCACGCCAAGAGCAAGGCGCGCCTGGCCCGCTTCGAGGAACTGGCCTCGCAGGAATACCAGAAGCGCAACGAGACCCAGGAGCTGTACATCCCCCCGGGGCCGCGCCTGGGCAACAAGGTCATCGAGATCAAAGGGGTGCGCAAGGCCTTCGGCGACCGCCTCCTCATCGACCGCCTGGACGCCAACATCCCCCCCGGCGCCATCGTCGGCATCATCGGCCCCAACGGCGCCGGCAAATCCACCCTGTTCCGCATGATCGTCGGCCAGGAGCAGCCGGACGAGGGCACCATCGAGATCGGCGAAACGGTGCAGCTGGCCTATGTGGACCAATCCCGCGACGCCCTCGACCCCGACAAGACCGTATGGGAGGAGATCTCCGACGGCCAGGACGTGATCCGCGTGGGCGACTACGAGACCCCCTCACGCGCCTACGTGAGCCGTTTCAATTTCAAGAAATCGGACCAGCAAAAGCGCGTCGGCGAGCTCTCCGGCGGCGAGCGCAACCGCGTGCATCTGGCCAAGCTGCTGCGTTCCGGGGGCAACGTCCTGCTCCTGGACGAGCCCACCAACGACCTGGACGTAGAGACCTTGCGCGCCCTGGAGGAGGCCATCCTCGCCTTCCCCGGCACGGTGCTGGTCATCTCCCACGACCGCTGGTTCCTGGACCGCATCGCCACCCACGTCCTCGCCTTCGAGGGCGACAGCCAGGTGACCTGGTTCGAGGGCAACTTCTCCGACTACGAAGCCGACCGCAAACGCCGGCTGGGGGTGGAGGCCGACCAGCCCCACCGGGTCAAGTACCGACGTCTGAAAACCTGAGGTGATTCACGCCTACGTCATCGAAGGGAACCGGGTGGCGCACCTCGCCCCACCCGATCCCGCGTGTCTACAAGAGGCCCTGTGGATCGACCTGGTGGCCCCCACTCCCGAAGAGCGCGAGCACGTGGACGCCCTCCACCGGAAGGCTCTGCCGGAACCGGAGGAGGTCGATGAAATAGAAGCCACCTCGCGCGCCTACGAGGACGAGAGCGGTCTGCACCTGCACACCTTTTTCCTCGTGGAACGGGACGGTAAAACCCGCCTGGAAACGGTCGCCTTCACCCTCACCGACGGTCGCCTCATCACCCTGCGCGACGCGGAACTACCCGCCTTCCGCCTCCTGCGTCGTCGCCTCCTGCGCATGGACCCCGCCCGGATCGACCCCACCGCCCTGCTGCTGGAAGTGGTGGAGATCGCCCTCGACCGTCTCGCCGACCACATCGAGGCCGGCTACGCCCACCTGGACGAGGTGGGGAAGATGGTGCTGGCCACCAGCGAACGCCGGCCGGAGCAGGCCATCGACCGCCTTGCCCAGGTGGAAGATACCAACGGCAAGATCCGCCTGTGCCTCCTGGATCTGCAACGTGTCCTCACCTTCTTGACCCGTCGCCTGCACCACGACCAAGCACAACGCGGGCGCATCCACGACCTGTTGCGCGACATCGAATCCCTCCTACCCCACAACGGCTACCTGTTCGACAAGATCAACTTCCTCATGGACGCCGCCCTCGGCTTCATCAACGTGGAGCAGAACCAGATCATCAAGATCTTCTCCATCGCCGCGGTGGTGTTTCTGCCCCCCACCCTGGTGGCCAGCGTCTACGGCATGAACTTCCGCCACATGCCCGAACTGGACTGGCCCTGGGGCTATCCCCTGGCGCTGGCCCTCATGGTCGCCACCGGCATCGCGCCCTACTGGTACTTCAAACGCAAGGGCTGGCTGTAGGAAGTTTCTCAAGAAGATCCGATGGCTTGTCGATAGAGGGGC